>JALVKK010000171.1 GCA_027033875.1 Flavobacteriales bacterium | reverse complement strand
ACCATGGCAAGATGTCGTACATGGAACATCATTTTGACAAACGATTGGACCCGCGTTTGTTGGTGCCCGGAGCCAAATCTGTTATTTCTTTATCTTACAATTATTTTCCGGAACAAAAACAAATTGCAAATACTTACAAAATAGCCAAATATACCTACGGCAAAGACTATCATTTTTTGCTCAAAGACAAGCTACGGGAGTTGGTTAACTTCATTGATGCAACGATAGGAAAAGTTGAAGGACGTGTTTTCACCGATTCGGCACCGGTGCTTGAGCGGGCTTGGGCACGTAGGGCAGGTATAGGATGGGAAGGTAAGCACAGCTTAATTATCCAAAAAAATAAAGGCTCGTTTTTCTTTTTAGCTGAAATCATATCGGATTTGGATTTTGAAGTTTACGATAAGCCGTTTCCGACTGATCATTGCGGCACTTGTACTAATTGTATTGATGCTTGTCCTACCGAAGCTATTCTTGACAATAAGACTATAAATGCAAATAGATGTATTTCATATTTGACTATTGAATTGAGAGATGAATTGCCGGCTGATATGAGAGATAAATTTGATGATTGGATATTTGGTTGTGATGTGTGTCAAGATGTGTGTCCTTGGAACAAATTCAGCTTACCACACAAGGAGCCTTTTTTTACTCCCCACCCCGACTTGCTACAAATGACCAAACAGGATTGGGAAGAAATTACCGAAAAGATTTTTAGGGATATTTTTAAAAAATCAGCCGTAAAACGAACCAAATACAACGGCTTGAAGCGGAATATTGATTTTATATCCGGTAAATAATTTTTTATGATTAAGTAAAAATGGTATCTTTTTTTAGAAAGAGTTGTTATTTTAAATTGTTTAATTTGTTTAAATCGGAAAAAAGTAATTTGATATTTTCATAGGAATTTTCAAGCGCAAAATCATTATTATTAATATCAATCCATTCTACGCGTTCTATACCTTCTTCGGTTTGCGGAACTAAATTACTCTTTTCCAGTTCATTCATTTTAAACCAGTGTGTAATTTTGAGGCGTTTTTTATTGTTATCATTAAACAGGTGATAAGTATCCAATAAAAAATGGTCGATATTTATATTTTGAATACCACATTCTTCTTTGACTTCTCTGATAGCTGTTTCGGAGGGGTTTTCTCCCGGTTCCATTTTGCCTTTCGGCAAATCCCATTTACCGTTTCTAAAGATAAATAAATACTTATGTTCGTCGTTTTCAACAATCCCACCGGCAGCTTCAATAACGTCAAAATGGGTTTTAAATATTTGCCAAGCTTCATCCAGATGAGGGTGATAAAGATAGATTTCCGAAAAAATATTCGTTTGTAGTTTGTTGATAATTTTGTCCAAATTTACAGAATTAAAAGCATAAATGTTTTTAGAACTTTCATTAAGATTGTCCGTTAGTATTATAGCTTTATTAAATATGTAAATTTTATAGGACATTGTTCTTAATTTTTCAAACAAATTTAAGAAAAGTCATTAATATATAAAAATTTTTTATTTAAAAAGTTTTGTAAAAAATATTAATATATTGAAAATCAAAGTTTTGAAATATTAATAATCAAAAAATGCAAATTTTAAAAATACTTTAAATTATTAATAGCTTTCAAAGGATTATCATGATTAAAAATATAACTTGCAGCAACTAAAATATCGGCGCCTGCCGTAAACAATTTGGAAGCATTGGTGTCATTGACTCCTCCGTCAACTTCAATTAAGGTTTTTGAATTGCCGGCGAGAATTAAATCTTTGGTTTCCGCAATTTTTCGGTAAGTATGTTCGATAAATTGTTGTCCGCTATATCCGGGATTGACGGACATAATCAATATCAAATCCAGTTCGGCAACGATGTCTTTTAGTAAACTGACAGGTGTATGCGGATTGAGAGCTACACCGGCTTTCATACCGATTTTTTTTATCAAATCAACTGTGCGATTCAAATGGGTTTGAGTTTCGTAATGCACCGTTAAAACATCTACTCCAACGAGTTTAAAATTGTGAATATATCGTTCCGGTTTTTCTATCATTAAATGAGCATCAAAAACCTTTGTGGTAAGTTTGCGTAAACTTTTGATTACGGGCATACCGAAACTAATATTGGGAACAAAATTGCCGTCCATAACGTCCAAGTGAATCCATTGGGCTTCGCTTTGGTTAAGCATTTTAAAAGTTTTTGTCAAATCGGAAAAATCGGCAGACAATATTGAGGGCGCAATAACGGGCGTTTTCATGGGCTTGTTTTTAAGGCGAATTTACTAATAAAAAAGAGTTTTCAAAATATTTTTTTACGTATTTTTGTCAAACATTCTTGATATGGATATTCTTATAAATCAAATTTTTAGTAAATGAATTATATAGTTTTTGACGAAAATTTTATCAAAAAATCTTTATTACCTTTGACTTATTTCAGACCGGTAAGTGATATTCGTTGCGGTATATTGACTATCAAAGAAAAATGGGAATATTATTTGGACAGTCCGGTCAGTTCGTTATCGGAGGCTTATCTCTCCGAAAAATTTCCCGTACATTTTGAAGCGGATAATATATATATCAACGCTGCGTTGTTGCCGGAAAAAGATTTGGTAAAAGCCGTTCAAAATTTGCAATCAAACGAACAACTTGTTTACAACGATAAGGTTTTGGCTTTTAGAGCCGGTCAGTTGAATCCGGACACTGTTCAAAATTTTAAAGGCAAAACAATAGTTTATCAAAAACCGGTTGTAAGCATCAAAAAACCTTATGATATTTTTAGTTTCAATGCCGGTCAAATTACAGCCGATTATGTATTGGTAACCCGTAATCGCGATTCGCAGGTTTTGTCCCGGACCAATACGAAAACAGGTAAATATCCGGTTTTTATCGAAAAAGGTGCTGTAGTGGAAGCGGTGATATTTAATACGGACGAGGGTCCGGTATATATCGGTAAAAATGTCAAAATACTTGAAGGAAGTATGATTCGCGGTCCTTTTGCGGCACTAGACAACAGTGTTGTAAAAATGGGAGCTAAAATATACGGCGGGACGACTTTAGGTCCATTTACCAAAGCCGGTGGTGAGATAAAGGATAGTGTTTTTTTTGGTTATGCCAACAAAGGACACGACGGCTATTTAGGTGATTCGGTGATTGCCGAATGGTGCAATTTGGGTGCGGATACCAATAATTCAAATCTGAAAAATAATTATTCTAAAGTCAAACTTTGGGATTATACGCAAAAGGATTTTGTCGATACGGGTTTGCAGTTTTGCGGTTTGATTATGGGTGATCATTCCAAATGCGGTATTGCTACAATGTTTAATACCGGTACCGTAGTAGGAGTGAGTAGCAATATTTTCGGAGGCGATTACCAACCGAAATTTTTCCCTTCTTTTAAATGGGGCGGACAACAATATACGGATTATCGTTATGACAAAGCCGTTGAAGTTGCCACTGCCGTTATGAAACGTCGTCAAAAAGAATTTACAGGTATAGAAGCTGATTTGTTTAAAAAAGTTTATGAAAAGGTAAAAAAAATCGAAGATTTTAGTAATGAATAAAGACGAAAATTATTTATTCTCGGTAGAATGCGACAAAACGACAAGTAGTGAGATTACGTGTTTGTAGGGAATAGAATTGAAAGTGAAATTTTGAATAGATAGTTAAATAAGTCATGAGTGTCATTTTGACGGAGGTACGACTGTGAAATCTCAAATTGAATAATTTCCTCAATACCTCATTCCTCAAATTATATACAGGAATATGCTTTGAAATAATAAACAATCATCAAAGTTCAAAAATATTCATTGAAGTATAACAAATCCTCAATTCCTCAATAATATGAAAAAAATAGAACATATCGGTATTGCGGTCAAAGATATTGACGAAGCGGAAAAGCGTTTTGCCAAACTGCTCAATACTTTATCTTACAAACGTGAAAAGGTTGAAAGTGAAGGTGTTGTTACATCTTTTTTTAAAACCGGAGAAAGCAAAATCGAACTATTGGCACCGACTCGTCCGGATAGTCCAATTCAAAAATTTCTTGATAAGAAAGGCGAGGCTATGCATCATATTGCTTTTGAAGTAGATGATATTGAGCAAAAAATGTTTGTTCTCAAACAAGAAGGTTTTGTTTTGATAAACGAACAAGCCAAAGCCGGAGCGGATAATAAGTTGGTAGCTTTTGTCCATCCCAAATCAACCGGTGGTATATTGGTTGAAATTTGTCAAGAAAATCGGACAAACCTTTGATCAAATAATTTTGCGAGGTAAACGTTCGCTTAATCCGGCAATAATTTCATACGGAATGGTATTGAGACGGCAAGCTATATCATAAATACTGCGGTCATTGTCAAAAACGATAACTTCATCGCCTTGACGGCAAGGTGTATCACTCAGATCTATATTGATACTGTCCATATTGATAGTTCCTACAACAGGGATATTATAACCCTTACATTTGACGTAAAAATTGCCGTTCCCCAGTCGTCTGTCTATACCGTCGGCGTAGCCTAGTGGTAGCAAGCCTATTCGTTTATTATCTGTAACTTTATAACGCCGGTTATATCCGACGGTATCACCTGCTTTTAATTCTTTGATTTGATTGATTTTGGTTTTGACTCGAGCAATAGGTTGCAAACTGTCTTCTTGTCCGGCAACCGGATATAATCCGAACAATCCCAAGCCCGGTCTTACCATATCGTATCGAGCTTGCGGAAAACGAAAAATGCCGGCGGTGTTGAGTAGATGTCTGAAAAATTTCGAGTTTAAATTAGCAGATAGTTTATTTGTTATCAATTCAAATGTTTCTATTTGCTTACGGGTAAAAGCATCTTCTTCGGGGTCTTCAGCTGCAGCTAAGTGAGAAAAAACGCTTTTTACGACTATATTTTTGTTTTGTTGGAGTATTTGAATAAGTTTGTACAATTCTTCCGGCATAATTCCTGCGCGGTGCATACCGGTATCCAACTTAATGTGTACCGGCAATCCGGTAATGTTACCTCTTGAAATATATTCTGTTAATTTGTTGAGGTAAGCTAACGAACCGATTTGCGGTTCCAAATTATAAGTGATTAATTCGTCAAAACTGTCAAATGACGGATTAAAAACCAATAAATTTGTATGAATACCTTTTTGTCTTAGAGCTATTGCTTCATTGATATAGGCTACCGAAAAATACGTAACTTCTGATTGTTCAAGAAAACTTCCGATTTCATAAGCTCCCAAACCATAGGCATTAGCTTTGAGATTGGCAAGAATTTTAGTGCCGGGATCTAAGTGTTTTTTGATGAGGTTCAGATTATGTTTCAGGCGATTGCCGTCAATTTCGATATAACTTTCACGCATTGTTAATTTTTCTTTTTTTGCCGTTCTGTCATAGCTTTTACGTAAGCGGTGCGACTCAATGGTTCGTATTCTTGTGTTTCGCCGAGCAAGACCAATTTATCGTCATCAGTCAGGCGGTAACTGTAATGAGCCAAATTACCTGTTCGTGTACATACGGCATGTACTTTGGTAACGTATTCGGCTACTGCCATCAGATAGGGCATAGGTCCGAAAGGTTTGCCCATAAAATCCATATCTAAGCCTGCCACTATTACTCTTAATCCTTTGTTAGCCAGAGTGTTGCAAACATCAACTATTTCATTTGAAAAAAATTGCGCTTCGTCTATACCGACAACATCGACATCTTCCGATAATAATAAAATTTCTTGTGGTGATGAAACTGCGGTTGAGCGGATTTCGTTTTTGTCATGAGATACAATATTGGTTTCATGGTAACGGGTGTCAATTTTCGGTTTAAAAATTTCGACCTTTTGTTTGGCGAATTGTGCCCGTTTCAACCGCCGAATCAATTCTTCGGTTTTTCCCGAAAACATACTGCCGGTAATGACTTCTATCCAACCGAGATTGTCTTTGTGATTTACAGGTATTTCTAAAAACATATTACAAGGTAATTATTTATCATTGTTATTTATTTGAACCATAAGGATTATAAGTTCATTTAAGTAAATTCTTTTATGTTTGTTTTTTTAATTAAATTTGTAACAACGAAAATAATTTATTTTTCGACAATTTTTATATTATTATCCCGTTTTTTTTATTAACAATAAACAATCTGTTTTTACATTTTGATATTCAATTAGTTGTAAATTTATTTATTATGGACAAAAACAATGAATTAGCCAATATTTTAAGAGCTGAATTGATTTTACTTACCAAAGATATTTTGCAAAATATTCATCAAAAAGATTTGAATAGTTTGTATAGTGCCACTCGTCAATTGCAAGAAAAGATGGCGGCTATTATGGTATTGAAAGAACAGTTGGATACAAGTGAATTGATGGCAATTTTAAAGATTAAAAAAGCAGAAGTTTTGGAAAACATCGGCTTACCGGTAGAAAAGAAAAAAGAAGAAGAGCCTCAGGCTGTAAAAGAAAATCTGAATAATGAAGAAAAAGAAAATCTAAAACCGGAAACAAAACAGATAGAAACACAACAGAATACGAATGAGCCGGAGACAAATCCTTATAAACAAGCCGGCAAAATGCGTTTTGTGCCAAAAGGACAAAACAAAACGACTTCTGATAGTCAAATACCGACATCTGCTAAATCTTTAAAAAAAATGAATATAGGTTTGAATGATAGAATTGCCTTTATCAAACATCTGTTTGCCGGAGACAATGATTTTTATACGTATTTTGTTGATCGTCTCAACACATTTGACAATTATGAAGATGCGCTTAGATATATCAATCGGGAGGTTAAACCGAAATATGATGATTGGGAAGGCAAAGATGAGTACGAATTTCGATTATTACAGTTGTTAGAACTTAGATTTGCCTGAAAATTATATACAGATGAAAGGAAAATTATATGTAGTACCAACTCCTATCGGCAATCTGCAAGATATGACTTTTAGGGCTATCAGTGTGTTAAAAGAGGTCGATTTGATTTTATCGGAAGATACTCGCACTTCGGGTAAATTGTTAAAGTATTTTGAGATTGTCACTTCACAACGTTCATATCATAAATTTAATGAACACAAAATAGTTGATAGTTTGGTATCACAGTTAGAGCAGGGGCTAAGTTTTGCTTTAATATCTGATGCCGGCACACCGGCTATATCGGACCCGGGTTATTTAATAGTACACAAAGCCATTGAAAAAGATATACCGGTCGAAACTTTACCCGGAGCAACGGCATTTGTTCCTGCTTTGGTCAATTCCGGTTTGCCTGCCGAACGTTTTGTATTTGAAGGTTTTTTACCGGTTAAAAAAGGGCGTAAAACCCGTTTGGAAAGTTTGCAAGATGAAACAAGAACTATGATTTTTTACGAATCGCCACACAAATTGCTCAAAACTTTACAAGATTTTGAAATATATTTCGGTGCAGACAGACAAATTTCTGTTTCACGGGAAATCAGCAAACTCTACGAAGAAACCATCAGAGGGAATCTGTCCGAGGTACTTCAAATATTCAATGACAAAGCCTCAGTCAAAGGTGAATTTGTGATCGTATTAAAAGGAAAAAAAATATAGACAAAGCCTGTTCACTATGGCTATACAAAGTATTAGTCAACAGCTTCGTATATGGATAAATACTTATTGAGAGTTTTTTTTAAGATGCCGCTTTCGTCCATATATTTTTCAACAAATTCTCTAAAAGCACCTTCACCGCCGTTTTTGGAAAGAATAACATCGACCTCTCTTTTGACGTAGTAGGGTGCTTGTGCGGGAACACCGGCATAACCGACCTTTTTGAGAAGTGGTAAATCATTGATATCGTCACCGATATAAGCTGTTTCTTCCCATGTAATATTGTATTTTTGTAATATTTCTTTGGCAACTTTTATTTTATTACTGACACCTACGTAATAATCGGTTATTTTTAATTTTTCTAATTGAGATTTGATGATTTCTCCGTGATCTTCGGTCAAAACTATTACCGGAATGTTGTTTAGCTTTAAGAACGCGACACCTATACAATCGTTCAAATTAAAATATTTAGTTTGGTTTCCTTTTTTATCATAATATATATGATTATTTGTCCATACACCGTTATAACCGGATATAAATAGTTTGATATTTTTCATTTTGTGTTGTTTTGTTACGCAAAGGTAATAAAAAGTAAATAAATATCACCAATCGTAACAATTAAATTAAAAAGAAAAATTATTATTTAATATTATGTTAACAGATTTTATATTTTTCAATAATAATCTTAAATATACCTTTGTAAATTCTGAGATTTTTCAATAATATTCATGTTACATTATGTTATGTAATCGTGATTATTGTCGGTATTGAGTGTTTGACGTCCGGTATGTGATCAATCTGTATCTATGTCAAATTTTGAATGGTTCCCAATAAAATATTCAGGCTTTGCTTGGCTTTTTTCAAATCTTTCAAAACAGAATTTTTATTTTGACTAAAACTGTTTTTTTTGTTCGTAAAAAGTTTTTGATAATATTGGATTCCTTCGTTTAAGTTACTGGAGAATTTTTTTAAATATTTTTCAGTTTTTTTGTCTAGAGGACTTTTTCGTTTTTTAATATCGTTTTTCAGAAAATCAATATAAAGATTCAGTTCTTTGATAAACATATGCGGACGATAGGCATTGCGCAGCAAATTGACTTTTCCGTAAATATGTCCGACCATATCTTTAAGCGAAACAATTTTATCAAAATAAGCCATATTGGGGCCGGGGCAAACCGTTACGCCGTTGTCTTTAATCTTATAATCAATTTGGTGTGTGATAATTGCCGGTTCGGATAAGCCTACACATAGACATTCAGGCGCAGTTATACGGTTAAATTCTTTTTCATGTTCCGTTTTAGGTAATTTTTTTTCATCCAATTCTTTAAGTTTCAGGTATTGGTATTGTCTGGATGCCGTGCATATAGGTTTCTCGGTATATTCCGTATTGGATACCAGATATTCTTTGGGGCAACTGCTACCGGCTCTGCCTATGCGGGCTTTTTCTATTTTTTTTATAGTTGCCGATGCGGTGCGTAAGCTGTTAAAAGGGACACCTAGCGGTGAGATATTACTCAAATACAAATCTTTTTCTTCGGCAACAGCCAATTTTTCTCTGGTTTCCTCATCAACGGTTGTAGCTTCCGGTACCAGTAGAAACGGACTTCCCCAACCGACACTATCAACTTGGTAATAATCTAATAAAAATTGATGTTCGTCATGGGTGCCGACACCGCCTTGTGCCGTTATACGCATAGGTAATGGTTGTTCAGGTATGGGTCTGTTTTTTTGTTGCAATCCTTTGATTAGAATATTGTGCACTTCTTCAATTAATTGTTCTCTATTATTTTTAAATTCTTCCAATATCGGTCCCATCAAGAAACCCTCGGTTGCAAAAGCATGTCCACCGCAATTTAATCCTGATTCTATCCGATATTCACTAACCCAAAGTCCTTTTTTGGCCAAAAATTTGCCTTGTATGATAGCCGAACGGTAATCACTGACTTTCAAAACTATTTTTTTCTTAATATATCCATCGTTGTCCGGATAGAAATCATCAAAATTTTCTATATAGCTATACAAACGCGGACTCATACCGGCTGATAATACTAATGATGATTCTAATTTACTGTTGGCATAGCCCCGCAAAGCTGCGTGAGCATCGTTAAATTCTTGCGGCAAAGCTTCTCCGTTTTTTTTGTAATTGGTTTTATCTACTTTGGTCATGATATTCACATCAATACTTCCCATAACCAAATTTTGCTCTAACCATTGTTTAATGTCCTCAACATTTTTATTGACAACTTTTTTAAAACTTTGTTTTAAAGAGGAAGAGTCCGGCAATAATTCAAAATAATCAAATATTTCCGTTTTTTTATCTTCATAATTATTTTTTAAACTTTCAAATTTTTCGGTGGTTAGGCGATTGATCATATCGAGGTAAGCCGTTATGCGTTTTGCCATATAATCTTCGGCTTTACGGGAGATTTCTTTATAGGGCAAGCCAAATTTTTCACTGTATTTTTCTCTCAATTTTTCCAATAAGACATTATCGACCAACGAAATTACCGAATCAATACCGAAAGGAGCTACTTTAAGCGGGCTTTCAATGGTATAGGCTACGCCCATAACCGGAATATGAAAATTGTGTAATGCGTTCATTTGTTTGATGATGTTCAATAAATGGCAAAGATAAGTTATTTATTTTGAAGTATAAGTACTATACATCATAATGTGGTCAGAGAAATAAAAAACTAAGTTAGACAAAGTACGAGAAATGCTAATATATCAACATAGCGCCTGACAATTATCAGCAGTATTTTTAGAAAAAATATAAGTAAAGAAAATAGGAAATATCTATTTAATACCTTAATACCACAAAAAAATTAACGTTCCAACTCTTCGAAATTCAAAGAATTTTTTCTTCATTTATTTCCTCAAAATAACATTGGACATCAAACAAGCCGACATCGAACAAATTATACTTACTTCACACAATTTTTCATATATAGGCTTTTTTTATTATTTTCGCGGTACAAATCAATCATTTATGAGTACAGATAATACACCTTCCAAAATTCAAACCAATAACGACGTGCAAATTCATAACAACCGGACGGAACTGAAAAAACATGTAAAATTAGGCGAATTAGCCGCTACGGCAATTAGTGGTAACGACATCAGCTCTTCGGTTTTGTATGTATCGGCTTTAGCTATTGCTTTTGCCGGTCAATATGCTTGGGTTACATTGTTAATTGTAGCTTTGGTATTATACTTTTTTAGAAAAATTTATGGCGAAGTCGTCGGTGCCTTACCACTCAACGGAGGTGCTTACAACGCTTTGTTAAATACTACCAGCAAACGAATGTCATCTATTGCAGCAACTTTGACCTTGTTGTCATATATGGCAACAGCTGTTATTTCTGCCAATGAAGCCATTCATTATTTATTTCATGTCATAGGTGTTGATAGTAACAAGATCATTATTTTGGCAACCATCGGGTTGTTAGGAATATTTGCCGGTTTGGCCATCATGGGTATTAAAGAATCCTCAAAAGTAGCTATCGCTATTTTTCTTTTTCATTTGACTGTGATGACAGCTTTAATCCTTTCATTAATTATTTATATTTTGCAACACGGTTTTGATGTATTTGTTGAAAACTGGCACCAACCGGTTAAACACGGGAGTATCGTCAAAGCCATTTTCTTCGGGTTTGCGGCTTCCATGTTGGGAATTTCAGGTTTTGAGAGTTCGGCAAATTTTGTCGAAGAACAGAAACCCGGAGTTTTTCCAAAAACGCTGCGAAATATGTGGGTAGTCGTGAGTATTTTGAATCCGTTAATGGCGTTTTTGGCACTTGCAGCTTTATCAATAGGAGATGTTAACGAAAATACTTTACTGATACAATTAGGTGAAAATTCTGCCGGAAATTGGTTGGCTTTATTTATATCAATTGATGCTTTTTTGGTTTTATCCGGTGCCGTTTTGACCAGTTATATCGGAGTAACCGGTTTGTTGGAGCGTTTAACTTTGGACCGTATTATGCCTAATTTTTTCTTAAAGAAAAATAAAAAAAACGCATCATATCGAATTATCATATTTTTCTTTTTACTCAGCATTTCGGTTTTGATTATAACCAAAGGAAAAGTTACTACTTTGGCAGGCGTTTACACCATTTCATTTTTATCGGTTATGCTCCTGTTTGTTGTCGGTAATGTGCTTTTAAAGGTCAAAAGAAAACATTTGCCTCGACCCGAGAAAGCGCCTTGGTTCGGTATTCTTGTTGCTTTTTCCGCCGTACTCATTGCCTTGTTGGGCAATTTGGTTATGGAACCTGAAAATCCGGACGATCCGGCAAACTGGTTAATATTTACGATGTATTTTATCCCTGTTTTGATATTTGTAATGATTATGCTTAACCGCACCATGTTACTTAAATTATTGCTCAACATTGTGCAATACATTTTTGAACCCATTCGTAAGTTTTTCTTGCGCCTGCACAAAGGTATCGACAAATTGATTGAAGATATTAACAGTCAGGAATTTGTATTTTTTACCAAAGGTAAAAGTATTGCCAATATGAACAAAGCCATGTTGTATATCCGCGATAACGAACATACAAAAAGAGTTAAAATCGTAAAAGTTTTGTCTCCGGGCGAAAAACCTTCGGAAGAATTGGTTAGAAATATCAATATTTTAGATGAAGAATATCCGGAAATTGATATAGAATTTGTACCGGTTGAAGGAAATTTCGGACCGGGACTCATCAAAGAATTATCTGAAAAATGGCATATTCCCATTAATTTTATGTTTATAGGCTCGCCGGACGAAAAATTCCCTTACCGTTTGGAAGAACTCGGTGGTGTCCGTTTGATAATGTAATTTTACTTACAATAATATACGGTTTGAAGGGGATATTTTTTTTCTTTTTTTGAAAACCGTACCATCGCAATAATAATATGTTTTTTATGAAAATAGCTATTGGAAACGACCACGCCGGAACAACTTACAAATTTGCCATTATTAAACTTTTAGAAAACTTAGGACATCAAATCCTAAACTTCGGAACCGACACAAATGATAGCGTTGACTATCCTGATCACATTCACCCTGTTGCCAATGCCGTTGAAAATAATGAAGTGGATTTGGGTATCATTCTCTGCGGTAGCGGTAACGGCGCCGCCATTACCGCTAACAAACATCAAGGTGTACGTGCCGCTTTATGCTGGAACAAAGAATTAGTTGAACTCGCGCGTCAACATAATAACGCTAATATTTTAAGTTTGCCTGCACGGTTTATCTCACAATATCAAGCTTTGGAATATGTACAAACTTTTCTGAATACCGAATTTGAAGGCGGCAGACACCAACGTAGAGTCAAAAAAATACCGGTCAAGTAAATGTTGATAAATTTTATTTTTTTTTGATAAATCTTATGCTTTATCAGGACATCCGAAATTCAGGTTCGGACCACCTGTATTTGATGACCTCAAATTCAATTTTGATTGAAAATAATAGATATTACTAATACCGGTTACGATACAATTTTCTTTTGCATAATAAATAATTCAACAATTTCATTTCCTCAATTCCTCAAATAACCGATTAACCAAACAACCATATCATCAAAAAATTGTATATTTGACTGTCAGACCTATTATAAATTATTATTGTGGAAAAAAAATGCTTGGAATGCGGTGCTCCTATTTTAGGCCGGTCAGATAAAAAATTTTGTTCGGATTACTGTCGCAATGCGTACAACAACCGCAAAAACAAAGCTGTAAGTAACCTTATTCGAACAACCAATAACCGCTTAAAAAAAAATTGGCGCATACTCAACGAATTAAATCCGGAAGACAAAACCAATGTGCATAAATCAAAATTGATAGCTGCCGGCTTTGATTTTAATCTTTTTACAAGTATCTATACCACCAAAAAACAAAAAGTCTATTATTTTGTTTATAACCAAGGCTACTTGGATATTGGTAATGATTTTTATATGCTGGTCAAACGTTCGGAATCTTAAAGATATAATTGTTCAAAAACTTCCCTCATACGTTTTTGTAAATCTTTAAATTCAGTTTCGTTTATTTCTACTTTTTTACCAAAGTTCATATCACTCATATTATTGAGCGGAATCAGATGTACGTGAACGTGTGGCACTTCCAATCCGACTACCGCCATACCTATGCGTTTGGCACCTGTAAAAACTTGCTCTTGTGCTTTGGCTACTTTGCGGGCAAATTGCATCAAATCAAGATAAGCCTGTTCGGACATCTCAAAAATTTGGTCAATTTCCTGCTTAGGCACCACCAAAGTATGCCCTTTGGCATTGGGAAAAATATCAAAAAAAGCTATATGTTTATCATCTTCGGCTACTATATAAGCCGGTATTTCACGATTGATAATTTTAGTAAATATAGAACTCATAAGACTTTTGTTTTGGACAAATTTACAAATTTATTGATAATATCTATTATCTATTATCAATCAACTCTGATGATTTGTTCATCGTTCATCAGGTCTTTATTCATATAGCGTAGCATAATCTGAGCGATAGCTATTACATCGTTTTCACAATAAGATCTGATGCGTTCCAAATTTTTTTCTTCGTAATAAACTTTGGCGACATCTTTTCCTTCGATGTCTTGTTTCGGTGAAGGAATGTGAAGTATATGAGTCAATAATTCCAAAGACGTATAGTGTTTATAATCGCCAAAACGCCACAATTCCATAGTATCGCAAAAAAGCGTTTCCCAAGGTTTTTTGCCGTAAACCGCTAATTGTTTTGGTAGCGGAATTTGATTGATGATCATTCGGCGGGCGATATACGGAAAATCAAATTCTTTGCCGTTATGGGCGCAGAGTTTTAAATCATTACGTTGAAAATATTTGCTATTGAGTAGGTCTGCAAAATCTTTTAAAAGTTGCACCTCATTATCAGAAGCAAAAGATTTGAGGCGAAATTCGCTTCCGTTATCTTTGACAAAAAAGCCGGCGGAAATCACAATAATTTTACCAAACTCCGCCCAAATACTCGCTTGTTCGTACAATTCTTCAACTGTTGAATCGTCATTAAGCCGGTATCGTACTTTTTTTTCAAATAATCTTTTTTTCGGGTTATCCAAATCATCAAACCGGTAAATTTCGGGGACGGTTTCAATGTCAAGAAATAAAAATTGTGATAATCGGGCTTGATTTAACATCAGAATTGTTTTTGTTCTCTCAAAATTATTATATTTGACTTACATTTGCAAAAATTATTCTATGAATAACATAACTTTTGCCGTTATTGTGTTTTTATTAGCCTTTCCATTTGGTTTTTGGCGTGTCAAAAGCAAATTCAAATCACGAGATTGGATGCTTGCCATTCACATACCAGTGGCCTTTATCATTATACTTCGCATTTACAACAAGTTTCATTTTCACATCGGTTTTTCATGGATATCCGTTTTATACAATGTCATTGCTTTTATATCGGCACAATATATAGCCGGATTAATTTACAGAGTTTACAAAAAAAATGAATAGAATAGAACTACATAACATTCAAAAATATTACGGGTCTCAAAAAGTTTTAGACAATGTTTCTTTTCATATAGGTCAAGGAGAAATAGTCGGACTGCTAGGTCCAAACGGAGCCGGAAAATCCACTTTGATGAAAATTATGACGGGCTATATCAAACCCGATAGCGGAGAGGTTAAAGTAGTGGGAGTAGATGTATCTGACAATCCGTTACAAATCAAAAAACATATCGGATATTTACCGGAACACAATCCGTTATATACGGATATGTATGTGCGTGAATATTTAGATTTTGTCGCTTCGATTTTTCAAACGGACAAAAATCGGATTGCACAAGTGATTGCCGACACCGGATTGACACCGGAAGCCCATAAAAAAATAGGACAGCTCTCCAAAGGTTATCGACAACGCGTCGGATTGGCTGCCGCTTTAATTCACGATCCTGATATTTTGATATTAGACGAGCCTACTACCGGACTTGACCCTAATCAATTGGTAGATATCCGGCAATTGATCAAAAATTTGGGGCGTGACAAAACCTTGATTTTATCTTCGCATATTATGCAAGAAGTAGAACATTTGGCTGATCGTGTATTGATAATAGATAAAGGTAAAATAATGGCTGATGAATCTTTAAAAACATTGCAATCCGGACAACAGCAGATTATCGAAGTGGAATTTGATATCAGAATCGAGCGCGAATTTTTAGACCGGTTACCGCATATATCAGCTGCCGAAAATATTTATGAGCATATCTGGTGTTTGGCGTTTGAAACTCAAGATGATATGCGACCGCTTATTTTTGATTTTGCTCAAGAACAAGGCATTAAAATCTTACAAATGCGTCAAAAAAATAAAAATCTGGAGCAGTTGTTTAAGGAATTAACGCACAACGATAGTTGAAAGTAAAAAGTTATATTTCGGCAAGCTCAATAACCTAAGTTGAAAGTTTGTTGAAACGTTGCCTATAATATATGGGTATAATATACACCAACAAAAACAATCATTTATTTACAATTACTTCGGCTGTTATAATGTGTTGAATATCAATACAAAAACCAAATACAAATGTTTGCAAACGACTATTTTCGTAAGTAAACGCTTAATAACCGAATAAAATTTGCCGGCTGTCATACATTTGCACTATCAAATCAATCGAAAGTTTGAATCGATGCACGTCAGTGTTGTATCAAGCATATAATCACATACTTTATATGACACTATTTTAATTATTTATTAACCATTAAATTTTTTATTATGAGTACTTTAAAAAACAGTGTAAAATTAATCGGAAACGTAGGTCAAGTACCTGAAATCAAAACTTTAGAAAACGGCAGAAAAGTTGCCAAATTTTCTATCGCAACCAATGAGACTTATCTCAATAAAGATGGTGAGCGTATTACACAGACTTATTGGCACAATTTGGTGGCTTGGGGCAAAACCGCAGAAATTATCGAAAATTTTGTCGATAAAGGTAAAGAAATTGCCATCGAAGGCAAACTGACCAATCGCAGTTATGAAACCAAAGACGGTCAACGTCGGTATGTAACTGAAGTTTTAGTCAATGAAGTTTTGTTATTGAGAGGTAACAATCAATAGGTTGGTGTTGTTACTCGATAAAATACTGTAATAAGAAACCGCTCCGGCAAGCCGGAGCGGTTTCTTATTATAAAATTTTACAAAGTTTGATTAAATAGCATCTACTTCACTGATTTTAGCCAAAATGTCAGCATAAGGCAAAATCAGATATTCTTTGCCGTCTAATTCCACTTTGTTGCCGGCAAATTTTTTATACATTACGACATCACCCGGATTGACGGCGGCATCTTCAATATTGCCTAATGCCAAAACACGTCCCAATGAGGGTTTTTCTTTGGCGCTGTCGGGAATAATGATACCCGAAGCTGTTTTTTCTTCGGTAAATTCATCGGTTAATTCCAGTAAAACATTCTCGTTTAATGGTTGTAATTCTCTCATATTATTTTGGTTTTTAGTTATTTATTCTGTTGGTATATTTAATATTCTGCTCAATTTTGCCGTATCAAAACCGATTATGATTTGTCCGTTTATATCGGTTTGCGGTACACCGCGTTGTCCGCTTTTACGAACCATTTCGGCAGCGGCTTGTTGATTGCTCGCAACATTTATGTCTGTATATTTGATTCCGTGTTTGTTAAAATATTGCTTCAATTTGTTGCAATATTGACAGGTCGGAGTCGAATACACCACTACTCGTTTTTGTGCTTGACGCTTGTCCGGTGTCGTATAGACAGCTTTTTTTTCGTGAATAATTTGATCAAAATATGCCGGAGTTTGACAACCTTTGATGATATTTTCTACTTTGGCACCGGTTGTTACCACCAACGAGGGAACCGAATCGACCCCGAAATGCTCGTGAACATTCCTAACCGAATTGACATCAACCGTCAAAACCCTAGCGTCTTTAATTTTTGTTAAGGCTTCATAGGCACAATCGGAATTGACAGTTCCTTTTTTGTAAATTAAAATGAATTTTTTGGTATCACTGTCTTTAACGATATCTTGATAATCCTTTACAACAACAAAATTCATATTTACGAATAATTTTTCACCGACAAATTTACAATAAATATGCCATAGAATTATTTGCAATGATAAGCCCGTATGATTATGTCAAATTGTCATATCTTTGCAGCAAGTTTGCTCGCAAGCTTGCTAGTGGAATGTTTATAAAATTCATAACAATTGCCAAATGAAAAAGAAATCCCAACATAATAACAAGCCAAAGAAAAATTTTATATCAAAAAATTACAAACCGCGACTTAAAAAATCTACTGTTAAGAAAACCGGTGAGCCTAAGACAGACGTGGCGATGCGTCTAAACAAATATTTGGCTCATGCCGGAATAGCTTCGCGACGTGATGCAGATGAATTGATAAAGATAGGCGCTGTCAGTGTCAACGGCAAAGTCGTTACGACAATGGGTTACAAAGTACAATCGGGAGATAAAGTTCAATTTAACGGCGAAACCATCAAACCCGAAAAAAAAATCTATGTATTGCTCAATAAACCAAAAAATTTTATCACTACCACCGAAGATGAAAAAGGACGCAAAACAGTTATGGAATTAGTCGAAAAATCTGCTCCCGTACGAATTTATCCCGTAGGCAGATTGGATCGTAATACTACCGGCGTACTGCTTTTTACCAATGACGGTGATATGGCTAAAAAATTGACACACCCTAAGCATCGTGTTGAAAAGATTTATCATGTCAAACTTGATAAAAACCTGAAGCCTTCGGATATGGAAAAAATCAAAGCAGGTTTAGAGTTAGATGACGGACATGTTCAAGTCGATGAAATTTCGTATATCAAAGGCGTTTCGCACAACGAAGTAGGGGTCAAAATCCACTCGGGTCGCAACCGTATTGTTCGCCGGATATTCGAGTATCTGGGATATGATGTCATCAAACTGGACCGTGTTTTGTTTGCCGGACTGACCAAAAAAGATCTCAAACGCGGACATTGGCGACATTTGACCCAAAAAGAAATCGATTTTTTAAAAATGCTATAACCGGATTTGTATCGGGTTTTATTTCAATATCAAAATTTTTTTAGTTATGATATTGTGATTTTTCAAAATCATTTTAACCAAATAATAGGCTTTGTCCAATTTTGAAACATCGATAACAGTTTGATTTGTTGAAAGAACTTGTCGTCCGGTGATATCAAATATTTGAATTTGTTGAATTTTGTCTGCCGGTGCAATATGCAAAACGTCCTTTACCGGATTGGGATATATCGACAAACCGGTAATCGAATTTTGTTTTACATTGCCGGGGTTGTAAATATACACAACAACTTCATTGGAAACCGAGCCTGTTACAGCTATATCGTTTTTACCATCGCCGTTAAAATCTTGTACGGTAAATGTATTGGCTCCTTGAATAGTATCATCGATAAGCGTTTTGGTAAAATTTTGAGCGCCGTCGTTATAGTAAACAACCACTTGCGAATTGTTTCCGGAAGTATCGCCGTAACCGGTAGCAACGATATCTTTATCACCGTCATCGTCAATATCCAACCAATGTACATAAGAAGCACCGGGTAAATTATCATCGATAATGTGTTTGGTAAAAGACGAACCGTCCCCATTTAGGTTTTCAAACCAAGCTACTTCATTATCGATATAAGCGGCACCAATAACATCGTCGTCGCCGTCCAAATCGATATCACCGCCTTCGACACCGAAAGCGCCGTGAAAATTACTGGCAACGACACCACCCTGCGTCAACCCCCAATTACCGACATAATACCAAAATATATTGTCTTCGTCGTTGGTACCGTCTCCGTTATACGATGAAATTAAAAAATCGGGAGAATTATCAGAATCAAAATCACCACCGTGTAAATATCGCGGTGAATTGATACTGATGATATTAAAACGACTAAAATTATTAGCCCCGTCATTAAAATAAACCGATACGGTATTTTCGCCACTAACCAAAACTCCCAAGTCGATATCACCGTCAGGTGTTGCGGGATTTGTTAAATCTCCTATATCCGAAGTACGCACCTGACGCGGGTCATTAAGTCCGGTTTCAATCACCGTTTTGACAAAAGTGCCGTTATCGTTTAAGTACCAAACCAAATCGGAAGTGCCGGTAGCAACAAAATCCATATCACCGTCATTGTCAAAATCGGCACCGTCAATAAAACGAGCGCCTGTAAAATTGCTGTCAATAGTCGTTTGGGTAAAATTACCGCTACCGTCGTTGATAAAATAGGCTAAAATATTGCCGGATTCACCGGCAGCAAGCAAATCTAAAATATCATCGCCATTAACATCTTTTTCCAAAATGCCGTATGCTCCGGTTAGATTGGCAACAACATTTCTTTGAAACTGTGCAAAAACAGTTACGCTGACAAATAGTAAAACAAATGTAAATATTCTTTTCATAATATTAATTTTTTAATATGCTTATTGTTTATTGTAATAAGCAGTGTTGTATTTTATTACAAATATAATAAAAATAGTTGAAATAATAATATAATTTATTGATTACCGGCGTCCCAACAAATCTTTTAAGGCTTTGAAACTGACTTTTTTGTCGGCAAAATATAGTTCTGCTCGTTGTCTTTCTTCCGGTGAGGCTTGCAGGAACGTCAAAAGATTGTTGAGGTGCATTTTCATGTGTCCTTTTTGGATACCGCTTGTTATCAACGAATTGACAGCGGCAAAATTTTGTGCCAAACCTACCGACGCTATGATTTGCATCAAATCTTTTGCGGTTGGATTTTGAAGCAATTGCAACGAAAAACGCGTTAAAGGGTGTATAGCCGTTATACCACCTATCGTTCCTATTGCCAAAGGCATTTCTATCCAAAACCGGAAAATTTCGTCTTTTATTTCGGCATGAGACAAAGACGTATATTGTCCGCTTTTGCCGGCATAAGCGTGCGCATTGGCTTCAACGGCTCTGAAATCGTTACCCGTGGCAATAACCACCGCATCGATGCCATTCATTATTCCTTTATTGTGGGTTACGGCTCTATATGGTTCTACTTCGGCAACATTGACTGCTTTTACAAATTTTAGGGCATAGTTTTCGCCTGATAATTCATCACTTTTCAATTTCGAAACCGGACAACTAACCGAAACTCTTACAAGACAATCCGGTGTATAGTTGGACAAAATACGCATCAAAACTTGTAAATCTCCGGATAATTCTTTTTGTGCCAATGTTTGCAAGGTATCGGCGGCTTCTTCTAAGACCGAATTGATAAAATTAGCCCCCATGGCATCGGCTGTTTCAAACTGAAATTCAATTTGATAATAATCGGACATGGCAGTCGTTTTGTCTATCAAATTTAGATCTTTTATACCGCCTCCGCGTTTTTGCATATTGTTTTGGATACCGGCAACCGAGTCCAAAATTTTAGTACGATTTTGTCTGAAAAATTGAATCAAATCGGTTGTTTTGCCGGTGTAAACAAAATGAATATGTCCGGTTTTGACCGTATTGATAACCTCTGCATTAAAACCGCCTTTGTCTAACCAAAATTTGGCGGCTTTGGAGGCTGCCGCCACTACGGAACTTTCTTCAATTGCCATTGGTATGGCATACATTTTGCCATTTATCAAAAAATTTGGCGCTATGGCATAAGGCAGATAATAATTTGTAATGGTATTTTCAATAAAGCCGTCGTGGAGTTTTTGAAGGGCTTTGTCGTTGTGCCAATATTGCCATAAAATTTGACGAGCAGTATTATCATTGTTAAAATACGTTTGTAATAACCAATCAATTTTAGCTTTTTTTGATAATTT
Organism: Flavobacteriales bacterium; assembly: GCA_027033875.1. Lineage (GTDB taxonomy): Bacteria > Bacteroidota > Bacteroidia > Flavobacteriales > Flavobacteriaceae > WGBX01. Next base: position 9,370 of record JALVKK010000171.1, on the reverse strand, counting down.
TGAAAATCCGTCTATTTGCATTGCCTTTGTTTTTGAAACTGCAATTTAGTTAAAAGTTTATAATGTTCATAATGTTTATAATGTTCATAATGTTCATAATGTTTATAATGTTTGAGGAGTGAAGAGTGAGTAATTGTTTCGTTTTATGATAACTGCTTAACACTTCTAATTTCTATTATATTACTTCAACTTCTATATTTTGAATATCGAACAAGTTTTGACGATTTAAGATTTTAGAAGTCCCCCCCCCATTAAAAAAATCAACAATATTATTGTCAATTAAAAAAAAGTTTATAAATTTGCACACTCTAAATAAGGAAATCAAAAATATAAGACGATGAAAAAAGGCATTCACCCCGAAAATTATAGAATGGTTGCATTCAAAGATATGTCAAACGGAGAGATTTATTTAACCCGTTCAACCGCTGAAGCTAAAGAAACAATTGAAGTGGAAGGTGTTGAATACCCTTTGGTAAAAGTGGAAATTTCCAGAACTTCACACCCGTTCTATACCGGAAAAATGAAATTGGTTGATACAGCAGGACGTATTGATAAATTTAAAAGAAAATACGCCAAGTTTAAAAAATAAACCGATTATAAAACATAATTTTACAACCTGTCAATCTATTTTGGCAGGTTTTTTTATGTATTAATCTGAAATTTGAATTATAGAAATTATGTTTTTTCTTCCGAATTTTACAGATTTATCTCATTTTTTTTCTCCTCAATTTACCGGTCTGTAAATCTGTAATAATGTCGTTCATATATTAATTTATGTCGTTTATAAACTAGTTTATGCAGTTTGTGAATTTTATTGTTTTTGCAATAATTCTCTTATTATTTTTGATATAAAATTTAATCCTTAAATTCTTATTGTTATGAAAAGAGCTATTTTATTCACGTTTTTATTCATCTTGATGTTTAACCTTCAAGCGCAAGTGGATTATTATACGCTTACACGAAGTGGTCTGTCGAGTTATCCTATGCCGGGTAGTTCGGCAACGACCCTTTGGACATCAGGTGACGAACAAGAACAAACCGGTGTACCCATCGGTTTTGACTTTTATTACGGTGGTAAAAAATTTACTACTTGTACTGTAGGTGTTAACGGAGCCATATCTTTTACAGAAAATAATATTAGTTTAATAAATGATTTAGCTTCTACATCTAACGGTAGAAAAAATATGATTGCTCCTTTGTGGGATGATTTAATATTATATTCTGCCAATAATGGTTATATTGCATATGAAACAGTTGGTACGGCACCAAACAGAGTTTTTATAGTTCATTGGAAAAATATTTCACGTTATAATGACAGTGCTCACGATATGAGCTTTGGTTTGAAATTAAGAGAAACTTCCAATGAAATTGAATTTTTTTATGGACATTGCGATAGCGGAAACAATTTAAATGCATCAATAGGCTTTAATTATTATGATGGGACTAACACTACGTTTATCAGTGTTACGTCTTCCGGTTCAAATCCTACAATTTCCAGAACAACGGCAAATAATAATATAGATGCTGCTAACTGGCCCGGAAATGGGTATCGTTATACTTTTACTTTTGATAAAGCTTGGAATGATTTTAATACCCACCCCCGAACAATTACCTTAGCAGATCCAAGAGATAACAGTACCATTCAAATGAATTATTTTAATAATATAGGCGCTACTAACTCTCCGGGGAACCCTGGTTGTACCGGTTATCAAGGTGGTGATGTTTGGTATAAGTTTACCGCGCCCAGTACAGGTGCAATTAGTATCATGAGAACCGGTTACGGTATAGGCATAGTGGGGTATGCCATTTATCATAATGCGTATAATGGAACGCTTGTTGTTTGTGGCGGAATAATGAATAATAATGCGAATCTATTTATTCCTCATATGGTAGGTGACTTAAATGCCGGTGATACTTATTACATCAGAATGTGGGATTATTATAATGATGATTTTGGTATTATGCCATTCTATCTTGCCAAAATTGAAGGTAATGATGAAGCTGCATATGCCATTGATATTAATGTACAACCTGAAAATGCTTCTTTGTTCATATTGACTTCTGCTGATAATACTTTTAGTACGAGTTCGCATCCTATAAACAGCATACCAAGTTGTGGAGGTAGTGGTCCCAATGCTAATTATCAAGGTGGTGATGTTTGGTACAAATTTACAGCGCCTTCATCAGGCGTTGTTAAAGTACATCATTCAAATGATGCCGGGGACTGGTCAGCATTCTCATTTGCTATTTATAACAGTGCAACCGCCAATTCTGATATCTATTGTGGATCCATTAACATTTTAGGATTTTCCTCTCCTTATGAAGTAAAAACCGTTTCCGGTCTAACTGCCGGACATGATTATTGGTTAAGAACTTGGGATTATAAAAATGACAATATAGGAACATCTCTATTTTATTTAACCGATGATGCTCTCAGTGTTGAAGACTACCAACAGTTGTCATTCAAATTCTATCCGAACCCTGCTACCGACGTCTTAAATGTCAGTGCCGATTCAAATATTGATTTTATCAGTATCACTAATCTTTTAGGACAAGAAGTACGATATTTGGCGCCTGACCAAAAGCAAGTTATTTTAAACATTGCCGATTTGCAAAACGGTGTCTATATGATGCGTGTAAAAGCCGGTGAAAAAATTTCAACAGTGAAATTTATCAAAGAATAAAAGCAAATAGTTTTATATAAAAGAGGCTGTCTCGATATTTTTGAGACAGCCTCTTTTTTTCATTGCTAAATTATTTAGGCTTAGTTATAAATAGGTAATGGTGCGTTAATATCAGGTATGGTAGCGGGGATATTATCATTGGAATCAATTTCAACCTGTGGATAAAGGAACCTTACTGGGTTTCCTGTGAAGCCTGATTTTAATTGCATATAACTACTGTCAACATCGGCATCGCCGTTAACACGTGCATGATCAACAAATGCTTCAAAGTCACCAATAAAATATAGATATCTTTCTTGAAGTACGTCAGTTAAGAAATCTTTAAGAGTTGCATAATCTGCGGCTGTTCTGGTAGGATATCCTAGACCAAATCCCATATCTCCACCTTGCGGGGTATAACCGGCACCAAGTAGATTATAGTAATCATTAAGTTTGTCAACACCATTACTTACACCATTTACTCTAGCTTCTGCTTCCGCTTGAATTAGTAACATTTCTCCATAGGTAAGTAAGGCTTGATTACCATAAAATTTACCGTTATCACCACCTCCAAACCAAGATGCTTTATAGGCATTTATAATACCCCAATCAGGTATATAATTATAATATAATCTGCTTGTTTAAAAACCGTTTTTCTGTTCTTCAAATTTTTCTATGGTCAATTTATTGATTAAGTTCAAATAAGCCGTGATACGTTTAGCCATATAATCTTCGGCTTTCTGTGAAATTTCTTTGTAGGGTAAGTTAAATTTTTCACTATACTTTGCCCGCAATTTTTCCAGCAAAACATTATCGACAAGTGAAATAACGGAATCGATACCAAACGGTGCGACCTTTAAAGGCGTGTCAATAGTATAAGCAACCCCCATAACGGGAATATGAAAATTGTGGGGAGAGTTCATTTGTTTGTTATTCTTTTAATTAATTAACAAAGATAGGGTTTTAATTTTGAAGTCTAAGATTTTATTTTAGATTAAATTTGAGAGCAATACTTTTCAGTAGAACTCCGCTATGTATTATATATGTGTTGCCTACAGGGGTTTCATTTTACACTTCTAATTTTTTTAAATGACGCATTGTTCCACGCAACACAGTTTCAAAATCCGGTAAATTTTGAATTTGATCTGCCATAGACTTCTGCCAACGGGCTTTGTATTGTGGTAATCTTTGGTTGAGTTTTGAATGAAAATTTGAGGGATTTATACCTTTGTTTTCACATTTTTTTATAAAATCAGCAATATAAAATTCTATGTCTATTTGATGTTTTTCCAACAAATTTTCAAACGCATTAAGAGGCCTCTTTTTACCATATCACTCAATAATTCTTTCAAGGCGCTATTTCTTGAATTGGGTAAAACCTTAACAGCATCAGCATAAGTAAAACACTCTTGTCCTAACTCGTTAAAGTAGGTTAAGATTTTACTTGATTGAGTTGATATGTTTTTAATTCTCATTGTTTTATATACTGCCTAAAAATATAGTGTAAAAATTTATAAAAATAATCATTTAGTGTAAAAAAGTCAGATTTAAGCTCACCATTATGATATAAAACATAACTACCTGTCTTATAGATATAGATAGACTTATTTTGAATTTTAAAAAAGAAAAGGAGTTTGGTTTTGGATTTTTCTTTTTGGTAGCTTGCAGGTAATTATAGTATGCCACCCCCATAACAGGGATATGAAAATTGTGTGGTGATGTCATTTTGTTAGTTGTTTGTTTTGATTATACGTATTCTTAATATAAAATAGCCAAAACTATTTTATGTTTTTAGAATTGTTTATACCGATACTGAATGAATATAGTTCAATGAAATGAACTATATTGAATTCGAAATTCGGTATTAATTAACAAAGATAGGTTTTTATTGTTTGATGTTTAAATTATTTAACATATAATTTTGCTTATTGTTTGTATTGGCTTACTTAGTATAAAAAAAACCGCCAAATTTGGCGGTTTTTTTATAAGGTTAAAGATGAGTTTTATTGTTCCCACCAAATTTCAGATGTATTTAGGTCTTCTGAAGGCAATAAACCTTGAACACCTTGTGCCCATCCGTTCGGGTTAACCGTTTTAGAATTTGAGGGATAAAGCATTCTATGAGGTATTACTCCGCCATTAACCGCATCAGGTGCAGGTTGCAATGCAGGCCATCCTGTTCTTCTTTGTTCCGCCCAAGCGGCAAATCCGTCAGGGAATAAAGCAAACCATTTTTCTTCACCTATTACTTGTGCCATACCTCCAGGAGCTATACTTGCGTTACCAGCATCAGCTATTCTGATGGCTGCGTACGAGCTAGCATCTGATAGAGTTAATCCAACCGCAGTATATGATTTTTCAATACCATTTGTTAGCATAGTAGAGGCGTCTTCTCCTGAACTGTATATTAAAGCACCTTCTGCTCGGTTTAACCAAGTGTAAGCGGCACTAAATAGAGTAAAGGGAGAGTCTTCGCTATCAAACATATCATTCATACTGTCAGCTGCTCCCGGATAAGAAGTATATCCAAATGGCAAACCATCAGAACCATTTTCAGTATACTTTAAAACACGTTTATCATAGGTATGATTCGACGTAACATTTTTAGGATCGTTCAAGCCGGCTCCCCAAGGACCGGGATTTCCCATTAATGCATCAGTCAATTCTTTAGAAACATTAAAGTCACCAGGTCTCGATCTAGAAATAGGATTAACAACTCCACCGGCTACGTTTGGTGTGAATACTAAATTATCAGAATTATCTTCAATAACACCATAAGAGTTACCTAATGCTTCATTAAAAGCATTTTGTGCTAAAGAAGCAGCATCAGTATTAGATAATTGAATACTTAATGCTAATATTAATGAGTTCGCGAATTTACCCCATTTTTGGATATCACCCCCGTAGAAAATATCAGTATTGGCATCGGGTGTAAATGCGCTTGGATTTAATAAATCCCTAGCTGCTTTTGCCCTAGCAATTAAGTCCAGATAAATTTCTCTTTGAGGAGTATAATTTGGCGTTAAATTGTCATTATCAAGTGCTTCAAAGTATGGAATATCACCATAGGTGTCCGTAATTCTTTTGTATATCAAAACACTTGTTAATTCAGCTATTGCTTTCATGTTATCTGTTGATCCTCTAACATCATCATTTGTGTTAACAATACTTTTTAAACTGTTTAACTGTTCAACATAATATCTGTACCAAGATCCGACATATTGAACATATCTTTGTTCTTGGGTGTATGTGGTTTGTGATTGATATTGTGCGTAAAGAGTCGCATTTGAAAAGTAAACACGACCACCATTAGTGGCAAAACTTGACATAGCACCTCTCATCAATGCATCTATGTTGCCTTGTTGAGGTTGATATGGATCTATGTTAATGTCCCCAAAATCAACTCTTTTACAAGAGTTAAGTGTTAGGACTACTAACGCTACGAAATAAATTAATTTCTTCATTTTATATTATATTTTATAAAGTTAATTTTACATTGAAACCAAAACTGGTAGTTCCTGGTAATTGGGCATCATCACCAAACATATAACCGAATTCCGAAGGATCCCAGTTATGTTTATTGTCGCCTGAGACAGCAATCATACCTAAATTTCTGGCAACTACACCTATTGAAGCTCCTTTGATATTTTTTCCTAAAAGAGATTTAGGGAATGAATAGCTCAAGCTAACTTCAGACAATTTGATATAACTGGCATCGTGAATGAAACCTTCTGCTAAGCTAGGATATTGTTGTTGATAATAGTCGTGTGCTTCTACGTACATATCAACTGCATTTCCTGCTTCGTCAACACCTGTAACGTGAACACCTCCACCATTAGCTACATCATCTCGTTGTTCATGACCTTTGTCATTGTTTCCGGCGGTTTCAGCTAATACACCAGTGTAAGTTCCCCACCACTCTGATAAACTGAAAAATTTGCCACCTTTTTGGTAGTTGATCGTTGCAGCCAAGTTTATATTTTTATACCTGAATGAGTTGATAATACCTCCGTTAAAATCGGGTAAGATGCTACCAAACTTTTGATTTTCTTCAGTAACATAAAAACCAGTCGAAGGATCAATAATATTATTTCCGTTTTTATCTTTTTTAATACCGGTACCGACAAGTTGTCCGTAAGGTTCCCCTGGCATATTTAAGACAGAAACAACCCCAAATGAACTTCTTGATAATAATTGACTATCTTGTCCATCAGCTAATTTAATGACTTCTACGTTAGGATTAGAGAAGTTAACTGCCATGTGCCAACCGAAATCTTCCTTTTTTATAATATCACCACCTAATTCAATTTCGAAACCGGTTCTTTGGACATCTCCTGCGTTAGCCATGATAGCTTGCGCACCGCTTTCATAAGGAATTTCAGTTCTAATAATCTCGTTTTTACGGTGTTCGTTGAAGTAAGTTAAAGAGAACATCAATCTATTATTAAGCATTTTCAAATCTATACCTGTTTCTATTGCTGAAGATGTTGCAGGTCTTACATTTGGATCAACAATAGTATTTGGTAAATACATTAATGGAAGATTGTTATATGAATCATAGTCTGACGCACCAATTACATATCCAGGGTTTAAACTGTTTGAATTAATTTCGGTTCCAACTTCAGCATAGCTTAAACGGAATTTCCCAAAGTTAATAAATTTAGGTAGTTCTAATACTTTTGAGAATAGTAAACTCAATCCGGCTGATCCAAACATAAAAGAATTAGAGTTGTCTCTACCGTATAAATCATATCGGCTATCCCAAACGTTAGAAAGATCGGCTGTAAAAAATAAGAAGTCTTTATAGTCTAATTTTAAACGGCTAAATGCGGTAAAAGCTTTAAACCTTCTCATTAAACTTTCCGGTTTAATAACTTCTTTAGAGTTAGAGAAACTGTAAACATCAGGAATTACAAAACCGGCTGAGGTTGGTTTGCCATTTCTTGACATTGCGCTTTTTAATCTCTCATAGTTAGCTCCTCTATAATTACCTCCTAATATAAATTGTAATTTAAAATTATCATTAAATTGATGTTTAAAATCTCCCATTAATTTTAATTCATTTAAAGCATAATAACTTTTTGTTTGTTCCATCGAATTTAAATAATCGGTGTAACCAAAAGATAAAGCATTAGAATTAAATTGCATCAAATAATTGGTTTTTCTTTCATAATTATAGGTGTTAGTCGTTTTAGATGCACTAGCTTTAATATCTAAGTTATCACTAAGTTTGTAGTCTAAGTTAATAATACCTACTGCTCTATTATAATTTGTATTATAACTTTCTTGCTCTAATTGCCAGTATGGATTGTACCAAAAAACAGGTTTTTCAACAGCAGCTCCTCCGGGGATATAACCTAAGTCCGCTAATAGATATCCATAAGGACTCCACCAGTTCCAAGAGGCATGATAACCATTAACTGTTTTTAAGTTTTTTAATTCTTTCATTTTTTTAGTAGATAACTGACGACCAAACCATTGGTTGAATGATCCAGAAATTGCATTTCCATAACTATCATCAAAATCACTACCACCATTTATTTCTTTGGTAGATAATGTTCCATTAAAACCAATAGTGAATTTATCAGTAAGTTTTACACTAAATTTAGCACTAGCTATATTTTGTTGTAATGTTGTAGTGGGAATCAAGCCTTTTATGTCGTTTTTAGAAAAAGAAATACGGCCTTTGGCTTTATCGCTACCACCACTGATAGCTACACCGGATTTGGTGTTGACACCAGTATTATAAAAATCTTTAACATTGTTAGGGGCTGCTTCATATTTTTGAGGTTTTGCAAAGTATTTATTACTGTTATTTTCACCTGGCCACCATGTGTACCAAGGAAAGTAATCTTCGCCATCAAATTTAGGTCCCCAACTTTCATCAGCATAAGGTCTTTTAATATATCGGCCGCCATTCAAAGCTGACCATTCGGCAGGGTAATTCGAAGCTGATGACATATCAAAAGTATCAAACTCAGCAGCGCCCCTATATCCTTGACCATATTCATTTTGATAGTTAGGTAAATAAGCTACCTTTTCAAAGGTTGTGTTATTATATAATTCAACACTTAAAGATCCTTTCTTACCTGATTTGCTAGTAACAATGATTACACCATCAGCACCTCTTAAACCATATAATGAAACTGCTGCAGGTCCTTTTAGTACGTTGATTGAAGCTACGTTTTCCATATCAATATTATCGGGGCTGGTTTCAACGCCGTCAACAATATAAATTGCTTCTTTTCTACCTAAAGCAGAGATTGCTCCACGTAAATACACTTTGCCAGATTGTCCAAGTTTAGATCCAGCTTGAGCATGAACTTGTACCCCAGCAACTTTACCTGCAATAGCAGTTTTAATATTGGTGTCTTTACCAATAGTCAAATCTTTAGCTTTAACAACCTGTTGTGCATAAGATACCTCTTTTGGTTTTTCTTTAATGCCTTGCGCACCTGTAATTACAACAGTTTCTAACTGATCACCTTGTTTTAATTGTACATTGATGACATTAGAATCGCCTACTTTCCTTTCAACGGTATTATAACCAACATAAGAGAACATTAAGGTTTGCCCTTTGTTCGCTTTGATGGTATATTTACCGTCAAAATCTGTTGTGGCACCCGTTTGGGTACCTTTTACAACAATATTAACACCCGGAAGCGGTTCTCCGTTTCCGGCATCTGTAACCACACCTGTGATTACTT
>JALVKK010000170.1 GCA_027033875.1 Flavobacteriales bacterium | reverse complement strand
TATTATTGTTTGTATTTTGCGGCTACTTCAACAGCGGCGGCTGATAACACATCGGCTATATCATCATTCCATTTGCCGGATTTGATTTCATCTAACTTATCTCTGTTTTTTGCATTCAGATAATCGAGATAATCACGTTCAAATTCTTTGACTTTGTTTACAGGAACATCTTGTAATAAATTTTTGGTTCCTGCAAAAATAATAGCCACTTGATCTTCGACTTTCATCGGGTCGTGCTGACCTTGTTTCAAAATCTCCACATTACGACGACCTTTTTCAATTACGCCCAAAGTTACCGGGTCAAGGTCGGAACCGAATTTGGCAAAAGCTTCCAGTTCGCGGAATTGGGCTTGGTCAAGTTTTAAGGTTCCCGCTACTTTTTTCATAGGTTTGATTTGAGCCGAACCTCCTACACGTGATACCGATATACCAACGTTAATAGCCGGACGAACTCCCGAGTTAAACAAGTCTGATTCCAAGAAAATCTGTCCGTCTGTAATGGAGATAACGTTGGTAGGGATATAAGCTGACACGTCACCGGCTTGGGTTTCGATAATAGGTAAAGCGGTCAAAGAACCGCCTCCTTTCAACATCGGTTTAAGCGGTGCGGGTACGTCATTCATTTTTTTAGCTACTTCATCGTTGTCAATAACTTTTGCAGCTCGTTCCAACAGACGGGAATGCAAGTAGAAAACATCACCCGGATAAGCTTCACGTCCGGGCGGACGACGCAATAATAATGAGATTTCACGATATGCCACGGCTTGTTTTGACAAATCATCATAAACAATTAAGGCAGAACGACCGCTGTCTCTAAAATATTCACCGATGGCAGCACCGGCGTAGGGTGCATAAACTTGCATAGGTGCCGGATCGGAAGCATTGGCGGCAACAATGGTTGTGTATGCCATTGCACCGGCATCTTCCAAGGTTTTGTATATTTGTGCAACCGTTGAAGCTTTTTGTCCGATAGCTACATAAATAGCATAAACGGGTTCACCACGGTCATAAAATTCTTTTTGGTTGATGATGGTATCAACGGCAACGGTTGTTTTACCGGTTTGTCGGTCGCCGATGATAAGTTCTCGTTGTCCGCGACCTATCGGAATCATCGCATCGATAGCTTTGATACCTGTTTGTAAAGGTTCGTTTACCGGTTGACGATAGATAACACCGGGGGCTTTACGCTCCAAAGGCAAATCGTAAGTTTCACCTTGAATCGGTCCTTTACCGTCTATGGGTTGTCCCAAAGTATTGACAACCCGTCCGATAATACCTTCACCTACCGGAATTGATAAAATTTTATTCAAACGTTTGACATTGGAACCTTCTTTAATGTTCGTGTAAGGACCCAAAATTACAATACCTACGTTGTCTTCTTCCAAGTTTAGTACAACACCTTGCGAACCGTTGTCAAACTCGACCAACTCACCGTATTGTACATTGTTTAAGCCATATACCAAAGCAATCCCGTCACCGACTTGCAGTACCGAACCGGTCTCTTCGAGTGAAGCGCCGGCGTCAACACCTGCCAATTGTTCTTTGATAATTGCCGAAATTTCTGATGGTTTTATTTCTGCCATAATTATTGATGTTTTTATGCTTCCAATTTTGATTTAATTTTTGCCAATTTACCGGACATGCTGGCATCATAGCGCAAATCGTCTATGTTTAAAATAAAGCCTCCCAATATGCTCGGATCAACTTTATTGGTCAATTTGATTTGACTGCTTCCGGTTAATTTCTTGATTTTATTCAGAATGTTATTTTTCAGGGTATCGTTCAGCGGGAAAGCTGAAATGACTTCCGCTTCTTTGATGCCTTTATTGTTTTTATACAATTCGTTAAATGATACAGCAATATTTTTCAACAAATTTAAACGGTCTTTTTGACCCAATAAGTTGATGAGTTTTGCCGTGTTGTCAGATACATTTTTTCCGAACAATTTTTGAACGGCTACTAATTTTTTTGAAGCGACAACCGTTGGATTTTTTAAAAATTTCAATAAATCCGGGTTAGATTCAAATGTGTCTTTGAGCCGATGCATATCTTTTTGAACCGCATCTAAATTTGCAGACGAGATTTCAAAAAGGGCTTTGGCATAGCGTTTGGCTGCTTTCATACTAATTAAATTTGATATCTGATATCAATTTATCTACTTGTTTGATTTGTTCGTTTTTATCTTTAAGTTCTTCGCCAAGAACTTTTTCGGCAATATTAATAGACAATTCCGAAACTTGATTTTTCAATGCTTTGATAGCGGCTTGTTTTTCGCTTTCAATCACTTGCTTGGCTTTGGCTATTTCTTTACCGGCTTCGGTTTGTGCTTCTTCGCGGGCTTTGCTGATGATTTGCTCTTTTAAGGTTTTGGCTTCTTTGAGCATTTCGTCGCGTTGCGCACGTGCCTCGTTTAAGATTTTTTGATTATCAGCTTTGAGTTTAGCCATTTCTTCACGAGCTTTTTCTGCTTCCAACAAAGCATCTTCTATTGATTTTTCTCTTTCTTTAATAGTTTTTAAAATAGGTTTCCACGCCATTTTTACAAACAGGAAAAAGAACAATAAGAAGAACAAAGTCGTCCAAAATACTAAAGTCTCAGGATGTAATAAGTTCATTTTTATCTGGTTATATGGTTAATCGGTTATTTGGTTATTTGGTTATTTGATGTCCGATAGCCTGTACCGACTATTGTCGGTATCCGATGTCGGAAATCGCACTTTCCACTTTTAACTTCGGTTACTGAGAATTGAACATCGAATAACGATTAACGAACCCTGATTTTAGAAGTTAAACAATCTTAAATCTAAAATCCTTGTTCGGTGTTCGATATTCAATACATCATTTTCAATTCTCAATTATTAATTTTCAATTAGTTAAAGAAAACCTTCAACCAACCGTTAAAGGTTTTCTTTTGAGTTTGGTTTTACTTGGCGCCCATTGCAACAACCACTGCGAAGAAGGCAACACCTTCGACCAATGCAGCTGCAACGATCATCAAAGTAAATAATTTTCCGTATAGTTCAGGTTGACGTGCAGAAGCTTCCAAAGAAGACGCACCGATTCTACCGATACCGATTCCGGCACCGATAGCGGCTAAACCTGCTCCTATACCTGCTCCGATTGATGCTGGCATAATTACTTGATTTTTAGGGTTAATATTCAACGATTAGCTTTCAGCGTTTAAGCTTTAAGCTGTTATTATTCTAATTTTATATTAATGTGCTTCTTCTTTTACAGCCATTCCGAAATAAATAGCCGATAAAAGCGTAAACACATAGGCTTGCAAAAATGCTACAAGCAATTCACTAATATACATAAAAATGGTAGCAAATCCCGATGCAAACGGAACGCCCCAGTTTTTAAATACAAAAATTAAGGTTACAAATGTTAAAATGATGGTGTGTCCGGCCAGAATATTGGCAAACAAACGAATCATCAAAGCAAACGGTTTGGTAAAAATACTTAATATTTCTATCAAAGCGATAAAAGGTTTTAAAATTACCGGCACGCCCGGAGGCCATAAAATATGTGTCCAATACCCTTTATTACCATTAATGTTAGTAATAACAAACACGATAACAGCCAAAACAAATGTAACGGCAATATTTCCGGTGATATTGAAACCGAAAGGTGAAAAAGGAATTAATCCGAATAAATTGCTAAACAAAATAAAGAAAAAGACCGTTAACAAGAACGGAACGAATTTTTCAAATTTCGGACCGATATTTTCTTTGGCCATATCACGTATAAACACGATTAAAGGCTCTACAAAACCGGCAATTCCCCTCGGGACTTTGTTTTTATCATAAGATTTTTTGACATAAAATAAGACTAATAATAATGCTAAAAAGGTCAGCAACATTGAAAAGACGTTTTTGGTAATGGAAAAATCCAAAGGTCTTTGATCCATAGTTACCTCATTGGGTTCTACATGCTCACCTACTTTGTCGGCATAAACGATTAAGTCGTGGATACGTTTAAATTTCTGACCGTTTTTTTCTACAACTACATGACCATGCTCATCTCCTTGAAAGTCTGCAGATGAAAATACGGTTAAACCCTTATCTGTCCATAAGATAACGGGTAGATGAAAAGTAGTGTGAACAAAAGGTAATTCAAATGCGTAGTCGTGAGAATCCGATAAGTGATGGTGTATCAAATCAGTCGGGTCATACGGTTCTTGATTATTTTCCTGATGTGTTCCGGCTTGTTCGGAATGCTGTGTTTCAGCCTGATGTTCCTCTGTCTGTGCAGACAGGTTAAAACCTGTCAGAAAGAAACTTATAAATATAAATATGTATATAAAGAATTTATAATTCATATATTTTTAAAGATTTTTGCAAAAATAAGATTTTTTTTGGTTCAGGCAATTTTTTTATCAACAAAAATGAGATAATCGTCATTGTCAATCTATAAAATTGTTAGAAAGCAACGAGGTTAATATATAAATTAGCCGGTCTTTGACCGGCTAATTTATATATATTATATAATGTATAAAAAATTACTTGATAACCAATTTAACTGCTTGGTGGTTATTATCAGCATCAGTAATCTTCATTAAATAGATACCGTTGTCTAAACCTGAAACGTTAATATTTGCATTGTTTTCTGACAAGTTCAAGTTTATAACTTCTTTGCCGGTAATATCAAAAATAACGATATTTTGCAAAGCGGCATTTTCGGCACTTACTTTAACGAAGTTATTGGCAGGATTAGGGAATACATTTAAGCCCTCGATGGTTTGATCTGCGATACCGCTGATATCTTCATGAAAAATATAGATACCGTCTGAAGGCCAACCATCATTTGCGTCATTAGGATCGTGTAAGTGAGAAAAATGACCGCTTAAACCGAAATTAATATCTCTAAAAGCAACGGCAAGGTGTTGCATATATTCAATATCGTTATCCGGATCGGTATCGTTTGTATTATACGGAAGCGGATCCCATTGATCACCGCCGAAGTTATAGTTAATTATTCTGGTCCAAGTCGCACCACCGTCATAGCTGATAGCAGAACCGTATGCAGCTAAATTGTAATCGGCTTCCGTTACGACCAAAGTATTGTTTGTTCCCGGAATATAGGCTATGTCGCCACCAAAGAAAGGGTTAGGGTTGTTGGGGTCGGAACCTGCCCAGTCATAAGTTGGTGTAATTGCTGTCCAAGTATCACCGGCATCGGTGGTGTGATAAAATTCACCGTTGTCTCTTACAAGCCAACCTTCATTATCATCTTTGAAAGTAACATCACCACTGTCGTTATTATTACCTCCGAAATCATTTAAAGGTGTATCATGAGCTGTCCAGGTATGACCTTGGTCCGTAGAACGATATAAACGTCCTTTACTGGTTGTAAACCAAATGGTGTTGCCGGCGACAACATAGCCATGTACATAGCCGTATTCTCCAGTTTGCGGATCATCAATATCGGAACCTGAAATAGGCGTCCAAGTATTACCCCCGTCGGTTGTATAATACATTTCAAATTCACCGTTGATGGGATCTCCTTGACAGAAACCATTATTGTCGTCAAAGAAGTAAACCAAATTACAGAAAGAATTACTATTGGCATACATGCTGTTTGAACTAACTTTAGTCCAAGTAGCACCTGCATCGGTTGTTTTCCAAATACCGCCGTTACCGATGTTGGTTTTATAAGCAGCAATAAATGCCGTGTTCTCATCTACCGGTAAAACCGTTCCGATTCCGGGATTGATAATACCGGGCAATACATTGTTAGCTAAGTTATAAGCTGTCCAAGTATAACCCCCGTCATTTGTGTAAGCTACTTCGGAAATTTGATCGCCGTTTGACGATCCGTCATAAGCAATAGACCAAGCAACATTACTTGAAGTGTCGTTTAAAATAGCTATTGAGCTTATTCCTCTTGATTCATCCGTATAACCGGAATGATAGACTTCCCAGCCGGGCGTCGTGTTTTGTGCAAAAACGTTAAAGCCGAAAAAAACAGCCATAACTAATAGTAATGATTTTTTCATAATTATTCGATTTATATAAAAAATTTAAATTGGTCGTAAAGATAGAAAAAAAAGAAATATAATACCGGATAATAATTGATTTTTTTTTAATTATTAACGATACTACAATTTTTTCATTCGATTTTTTTTAAATTAGCAATAATACAATGTAATGTATTTTTTTTGATTTAATATGATACCCGTAACGTTCAAATTTTGTACATTTGTGAGTTTTAAAAAAAAATATACCATGACAAAAAAAATATTATTAATAACATTTATAATGTTTTCATTCGTTCTTTTTGCTCAAAACAAAAAAGAAGAGAAAAAGGTTTTGAATGAAACCAATCGTCAATATTTGCAGGAATTAAGTCGTTTGTGGACTGCTCAAAATCTCAAGGCAAAACAAGCAGCTTTACAAAAAGCCGAAGAGATGGGTTGGCCGATAAGAGGAAGCCGGAACGGTAGAGCATTTGAATTGATGAGATTAACGCCGGAAGGAGAACCGGTTTACTATCAAACGGACAATTTTTATGCAGCCAAAAGTATAAATACCGATAAATTATATAACGGTGGTGGTTTAGGCTTGAATATTCAAGGGCAGAATATGATTGTCGGTATTTGGGACGGTGGTGCTGTCAGAGGGACGCATAATTTTCTGAACGGTCGAGTTATTCAAAAAGACGGTGCTGTTTTTAACGGGGCAAATGATTTAAACCGGCATGCGACGCATGTAACGGGTACGCTGATTGCCGGAAATACGACGAGATATCGCGGTATGGCTTTTGAAGCTACGGCATGGGCACATAATTGGAATAATGATGATGCCGAAATGGCAGCTCGTGCTTCCGAAGGGCTTTTGGTGTCCAATCACTCTTACGGTATGCGTGCTTTTAATTTTTACGGACAACGTTTAATCGATGTTTATTGGTTTGGCAAATATTCCAATGATGCTCGCAACTGGGATGAAATCATGTTTAATGCACCGTATTATTTGATAATTGATGCAGCCGGAAACGATAGATCTTATTCATATAACGGACCTGATAAAGGAGGATATGATATGTTGACCGGTAACTCAACTAACAAAAACGGTATAACCGTAGCAGCCGTTGCCAGAGTATCGTCGTATAACGGCCCAAACAGTGTACAGATGAGTAGTTTCAGTAACTGGGGACCGACAGATGACGGTCGTATCAAACCGGAACTCAGTGCGCAAGGTGTCAATGTAGGTTCTTGTGTTTCAGATTCGGATATTGCCATTGATACTTATAGCGGAACTTCTATGGCCGCTCCTTCGGTTACCGGGAGTTTAATCTTGTTGCAACAGTTGTTTAACGAAACCTATGGTAATTATATACGTTCGGCAACTTTAAAAGGCTTGGCACTACATACGGCTCGAGAAGCCGGTAGTCATCCCGGACCGGATTATGCTTTCGGTTGGGGTTTAATGAACACGGCAGCTGCTGCCGAAACCATTGTCAATAACGGTTTGACTTCTTATATCAAAGAAATAACTTTGCATCAAGGAGAGACTTATTCTTTTACGGTAAATGCCGACGGCTCACAGGCTTTAATGGCTAGTATTTGTTGGACAGATCCTGCCGGACATGTTCTCACCGGTACACCGACCGATTTATTGGATAATCCGACACCGGCACTTGTCAATGATTTGGATATCAGGATAACCAAAAACGGCACAACTTATTATCCTTGGAAATTAAATCCTGCCAATTATTCGGCTGCGGCAACTACAGGAGACAATACGGTTGATAATTTTGAAAAAATTCAAGTAAACAATCCTTCCGGAACTTATACCATCACTGTATCCCATAAAGCTGATTTGAGATATAACAAACAAGATTTTTCATTAATTGTAACCGGTATTTCCAATCCGTTTGCGATTAATTCAACCGACGGCGATAGTCGTGATATTTGTTCCGATAATACAACCTCTACAACTTATAATTTGCGTTATACCAAAGCCGCTTCGACCACCGGAGCTACAAATTTTTCTTTAAACGGTCTGCCCGCCGGAGCTTCGGCAACTTTTACACCGGCATCTTTGTCGGCAGACGGCACTTTTTCTTTGCAAATTGACGGTTTGGATAATGTACCTGCCGGAATTTATAATTTGGAAGTCGTTGGAACTAACGCAGGTCAACAGATGGTAAAAGAATTACAACTACACGTTTTAAAAGATACTTTTGCATCTCAAAATCTTTTATCACCTGACGACGGGGCGCTCGATATGAAAAGACCTTTTAATTTGGAATGGGAAGCACATCCTAATGCTCAAAAATATCAATTGCAAATTGCAGTCAATCAGAATTTTTCAAATATTATTTTGGACGAAACAGTCAATAATACATCTTATTTAATCAAAAAAAATACTTATGGTATATCTGATGACGGTTCAACTTATTATTGGCGGGTAAAACCTATTAATGATTGTGCCGAAGGTGATTTTTCTACGCCCAGAAGTTTTACAACCCTTCAAATTGTTTGTACCCAAAACTTCAACACGAATTCTGTTAGTATTCCAAGTACGGCCAATTCAACGCCAATTGAGTCTGTAATAAATTTTGCACAAAGTAGTACTGTCAGTAATACAAAAGTTTATGTTTCTATCAATCATACCAATATTTCCGATTTGGAAATAAAATTGATAAGCCCGCAAGGTACCGAAGTTGTCTTAGATCAATCCGGAACTTGTCAAGGTAATTACCAAGATATTCAAGTAATTTACGATGATGAATCCGAAAACAATTTAGAGTGTAATCCTACGTCTCCGGCAATCAGAGATGATGTCAAGCCTTTTGAAGCTCTTTCTACGTTTAACGGTGAAGATGCGCAAGGCAACTGGACATTAAGTATCTCCGATCCGGTTAACGGAAACGGTGGCTCTCTAAATTTGTGGGCATTGGAAATTTGCGAAGAATTATGGCAAGATGTTGAAGAACAACAATTTGAACTATTCAAAGTTTGGCCCAATCCTTCTAATGGGCAAATCAGTGTCCAATTAAGTGCCGGCAAACTAATCGATTTGCGTCTGATTGATTTATCGGGACGTGAAGTTTTTCATCGTACGTATAATAATTTAAATAACACATTTACCAAAGAAGTTGTCTTAGGACATCTCAAAAAAGGTATTTATCTGTTGCAAATAAATAGTGCCGACAAATCGGGTGTAAAGAGAATTATTATCAAATAGTTTTTTCATAATACTATTTAGTTATAAGAGCGATAACTTATTAGGTTGTCGCTCTTTTTTATTATTAACAATAATTTTCATAGGAGTAACCCGTGAAAATTATAAAAAAAATGTGGCAATCCCGATAATAATTCGGAACATAAAATAATTTTTTTTAATGCGTTTTATCTGAACTTTTATTAGGTTAAATAAGTGAAAATATAAAAAATATCTTATCTTTGAAAGCAAATTTAATATTGATGAAGCAAGGAAAACTCATTATTTTTTCGGCACCGTCCGGAAGTGGCAAAACCACTTTGGTGCATTATCTGTTGCAACAACCCGAACTCAATTTGGCTTTCTCCGTTTCAGCGGCTTCGAGAAACAAACGTCCGAACGAAACAGACGGAAAAGATTATTATTTTATATCGCCCGAAGTTTTTAAGCAAAAAATTAAAGAAGACGCATTTGTCGAATGGGAAGAAGTCTATAAAAATAATTTTTACGGCACGCTTAAATCGGAAGTAGAGCGCTTGTTAAACGCCTGCAAAAACGTGATTTTTGATATTGATGTAAAAGGCGGATTGAATATCAAAAAACAATATCCCGAAAATAGTTTGGCTGTTTTTGTACAACCACCGTCTGTTGCCGAACTAAAAAAACGGCTGCAATCAAGACAAACAGAAACACCCGAAAAAATTAAAATGAGAATTGATAAAGCTGATGAAGAAATGCAATATGCTAAAAATTTTGATGTTATAATTATAAATGACGATTTGGAAAAAGCAAAAAAGAAAGCTTATCAAACCGTTAGGCATTTTATAGAAAACAAGACCGGATGAAAAAAAGTGTTTTATTAATCTTTTTAGTTTTTTTGTTATTTAGTGCTTGCAAAAAAACTACGGAATATAACAATCCGTATTTGGAAGATGTCAGTTTTTCTATTGAAATTAATATGAATTTGCCCGAATACAGCTCATTAAAATATGCTAATAATTCCGTTTTGGTACACAATGCCGGAATAAAAGGGGTATTGGTTTTTAATACAGGTAACGGCTACAATGCCTTTGAAGCCAGCGACCCGAATCATTATCCGTCTGCTTGCTCAACTATGCAGCCCAATCAATTTACTTGCAAATGTGATTGTGAAGACAATACTTACAGTTTGCATACCGGACAATTAAGTTCCGGCGAAGGACGGTACGGTTTAAAACCCTATCATATAGTTCAAAGTGAAAATAAACTTATCATCTCGAATTAAAAGATTTATTGATTTCAGATTTTCGACTTCAGATTTCAGATTTTAACAGGACACTGAGTGTTATTTGCGACACAGGAGCAAATAACGTATCGAAGTGTCGATTTCGATTGCCTCGTCCTGATTTTTGTTGACTTTTTGAATCAACCTATTTCAGGACAAGTCACGCTTTCAACTTTCCCCTAATAAAAACTTTCCACTTTCAACTTTCCACTTTCAACTTCCATGTTTTTTCGTACCTTTGCAATTTAAAAAAAGTACTGAATTATGAAGCGTTTTAATGAATATAAAGCTATGGATTTAACGGGTTTTGCCAAAGACATTCAAAAATATTGGCAGAAGCACAAAATCTTTGAAAAAAGTATCAATACCCGCCCCGAAGATAAGACGTTTGTGTTTTACGAAGGACCGCCGTCCGCCAACGGTATGCCCGGTATTCACCACGTTATGGGACGTACGGTCAAAGATTTGTTTAACCGTTACAAAACGCTTCAAGGTTACCGCGTACCGCGTAAAGCCGGCTGGGACACACACGGTTTGCCCG
>JALVKK010000169.1 GCA_027033875.1 Flavobacteriales bacterium | reverse complement strand
ACCAACTTTTGGATGTTGATGAAACTTGGCTCTATACGGCAAATTATCCGGTTACACAAACTGATATAGATACCGGTCATTTTGATAATCAAGCGGAAGTTTCCGGATCTGATAATTGTGGTAATACGGTTAATGATTTATCTGACCCGACTGATGTTACAGCCGATAATATTACGATAACCGATATGGTACAATGTCCGGAAATAACTTTGGAAAAAACCGGTGAATTTGTTGATTTAAACGACAACGGTTTAGTAGATGTCGGAGATGTTATTACTTATAATTTTACGGTAACTAATAGCGGAAATATAACCTTGCACAATGTCAGTATTGATGATCCAATAGTAGCTGTTGTAGGCGGTCCTATTAGTGTTTTATTACCGGGGCAAACGGATTCGCAAACTTTTTCGGCTAATTATGTGATTACCAAAGAAGATTTGGCAAACGGTTCCGTAGTCAATCAGGCAACTGTAATCGGATATGATCCGGACAATAATCAAATTACCGATTTGTCGGATAACCCGGAAACACTTGCCCCTAATGATCCTACCATTATTGTAACTATCGGAATTGAAATACCGGAAATTTTCACCCCGAACGGTGACGGTGTTAATGACACATTTGAGATTATAGGTTTAAATAGATTTACGAATGTTTCACTTAAAATTTACAATCGCTGGGGAACAAAAGTATATGAATCACACCCGTATAATAATGATTGGGATGGTCGTTCACAAGGAATGATGGTTTATGATGAAGCATCTAAATTACCGGTTGGCACCTACTATTATGTATTGCAATTAGATGATAATGTATTGAAACCGATTGTAGGTTGGGTTTATTTGGATAGATAATTAATATGTTGATATTAATAAAAGCGACTTTCGTAATGGTACGAAAGTCGTTTTTATTATATTTTCCCGTTTTTCGCACTTTATGATAATTGTTAGGTGGTACCCAAAAATTAAAATAGAAAAAATTATGGAATTAGTTTTAAAATTTTTTCAACTATCACCTCCGGTTCAATCGTCTTCCAAATTGCATCAAATCCGGCAAAAATCTTATTGCCGTAAACAGAAGTCGGTAATTGCGGAAATTTATTCAAATCCGGTAATAGTTGATGCTCAAACGGTTGGTTAAAAGGTGCAAAGCCTGCAAAAGGATGAGTTGCTCCCCAAATAGTTATCACCGGCACAGCGTACAAAACCGCCAAATGCCCGTTGCCCGAGTCCATACTCAACATCACGTGCAACCGGCTGATTATTTGCAGTTCTTCTTCAAACGAAAAAATACCGGCTGCATTTATTACTCTGTTACGATTTATCGTTTCTAATTCGTCCAACCTATCTTTTTCTTTTGTTCCGCCTCCAAATAGCAAGACTGCCGCATTCTCATCTTTTTCCAGTATCAAGCGAATAACTTCTTTTATTTTTTCTAACGGATATTGCTTGCCTTTATGTGCCGCAAAAGGGGCTATTCCAATAATTTTATGATCATTCACAGGTGATAAAAACAATTGAACCCGTTTCGATATAACCGGTTTTACCGGAACAAAATTTTTCAAATCAATAGGATAACCCTTTTGTTTAAATACTTCGGCGTAGCGTTGATGCGTTGTTTTCAAAGGTAAAAAAACTTTGTTTTGCGAACGAGTCAATGCCTTTTTTTCGGCACGTCCCTTATCGATTACAGCGACTTTATAACCCCTTAATTTGAATAACAAATCCAACACTTTGGTGCGTAATACATCGTGCAAATCGGCAATAAAATCAGGTTTTTCTTTTTCTAAAAGACGAAATAATCTGTAAAGCCCGCTTAAGCCTTTATAATCTTGCTTCAAATCGATACCAATAAACTTCACACGGGGCAAATCATAAAACAAAGGCGCAAAAAACCGACGCGATACCACTACGATTTCCGCCTCTTCATAAGTATTGTGCAGTACTTGTATGACAGGTACAATCATCGCTACATCGCCCATAGCCGAAAACCGAAATATTATAAATTTCATATCATATTGATTTTCAACTATTTTGCAGAATTTTTTCCAAAGCCATACCGCGCGAAGCCTTTATCAGTATATCCGCTCCGGATATCCGATTGAAAATACCACTATCGATAAAATCTTGTGTCGTCTTAAAAACCGGCAATGTCGTTTCGGTTCGGCTGAAATATTCGCCTATCAAATAGGCTTCTATTTCATTTTCTTTGAGCATATCAACTATGGCTTGATGTTCGGCAGCAGTCGTATCACCCAACTCAAACATATCACCCAATACAGCGACTTTGCGTTTGCCCGACATTTGCAACAAATTGTTGAGAGCCAGACGCATACTGGTAGGATTGGCATTATAGGCATCTAAAATAATCAGATTGCCGTTTTGTTCCAAAATTTGCGAACGCATATCTTTGGGCGTGTAATCTTCCAATGCTTGTTTGATTTCTTCATCGGACAAATTGAAAAACTTACCCGTGGCAATAGCATAACCGATATTTGACAAATTGTATTTACCGGTTAATTTGGTTTGAATCATCGTATCGTTTAAACGGATTTTGAGCGCCGGACTATCTGAAATGTCTTGCATCTGCAAGTCAGCTTCTGAATGATTCTTAAAGCTAAACTTAAAAGATTTAATACCGGCAGCCGCTTTTTCGACCAAATCGTCATCGAGATTGATAAAAACCATACCGCCTTTTTGTCTCAGATAATCAAATAAAGCGGATTTTTCTTTTAACACACCTTCCAAATCTTTAAATGCTTCGAGATGTGCTTTACCGATACTTGTTATGATACCGAAATCAGGGTCGGCTATTTTGACCAAAGTATCTATTTCGCCAAAATGATTGGTTCCCATTTCCACAATAGCCAAATCAGCTTCTTCGGAAATATCGAGCAAAGTTAAAGGCACACCTATATGATTATTCAAATTTTTGTAAGTAGCTGCCGTCCGGTATTTTTGCGACAAAACGGCATTAACCAATTCTTTGGTCGTTGTTTTACCGTTACTGCCGGTGATGGCAATAGTAGGCATTCCTACATATTGGCGGTGAAAACTACCTAAATCTTGCAAAGCTTTTAAGGTATCCGCTACATAAAAAAACCGTTTTTCTTTGACAATATCTTTCTTTTTATCATCGATAACGGCAATATGCGCACCATTTTCGAGAGCTTCTTCTGCAAATTGATTAGCGTCAAAACGTTCCCCTTTCAGCGCCCAAAAAATATCACCCGGCTGCACTTCCTTACTGTTGCGGGTAATTTTAGGGTGTGATAAAAAAATCTCATGTAGTTCTTTAAGCGTTTTCTCCGTCATATTTTTTGATATATTTTTCTATTTTTTCTACCATACATTTATTCCCGACATAAAAAGGTACCCGTTGGTGCAGCTCATGCGGTTTAATCTCCATAATACGATGTCGTCCGTTAGAGGCTTTGCCACCGGCTTGTTCGGCTAAAAAACCTATAGGATTACATTCGTAAAGCAAACGTA
Organism: Flavobacteriales bacterium; assembly: GCA_027033875.1. Taxonomy (GTDB): domain Bacteria; phylum Bacteroidota; class Bacteroidia; order Flavobacteriales; family Flavobacteriaceae; genus WGBX01. Next base: position 7,542 of record JALVKK010000169.1, on the reverse strand, counting down.
ATTTTCCATTGGGATACCGGCTCGAATTCGGATATAAATACACACCTCCTTTGATCATATTACGGTGAAAATCAGAAACCAACGAACCTATATACCGAGAAGTATAAGGTCTATCTCCTTCTTCTTCTTGACAATATTTAATATATTTTTTGATACCTTTCGGAAAATGACGGTAATTACCTTCGTTGATCGAATATATGTTACCTTTGTCGGGAAAATGCATATCGGGATGCGACAAATAAAATACGCCTAATGCCGGATTGAGCGTAAAACCGTTTACACCGTGTCCCGTAGTATAAACCAACATAGTTGAGGTACCGTAAATAACATAGCCTGCGGCTATTTGATTGACACCGGGTTGTAAAAAATCTTCTTCGGTAACCGGTTTACCTATCGAACTAATACGCCTGTAAATAGAAAAGATCGTTCCGACTGATACATTTACATCGATGTTGGAAGAACCGTCCAACGGATCCATCAACACGATATACTTATTGTTGTTACCATTATCTTTTCCGACTATATTGATAAAAGAATCTTCTTCTTCGGAAGCAATCCCGCAAACAATTTCGCGGTTTATTAAAGCTTGAATAAAGACTTTGTTGGCAAATACGTCCAATTTTTGCTGTTGCTCACCTTGAACGTTTTCATTATCGGTTGCGCCGAGAATATCTACCAAACCGGCTTTATTGACTTCGTGATTAACTACTTTTGCTGCCAGCCTGATAGAATTTAACAAACTACTTAATTCTCCTGTCGAATAAGGAAAATGCGCTTGCTTGTCGATGATAAATTCACCTAATGTAATGAGTTGATTCATGGTTAATTAAGTTGAAAGTTAAATGTTGAAAGTTAAATGTTTTAATATCAAGTAGAAAGTAAACTTTCTACTTGATACTTGTCATTAAAAATGCGTTACCAATTGAATTTTAAAATTGCGTCCGGGCGCACTGATTGCCGAAGCAAATTCTCTGTAATGTATATCAAAAATATTATCAACTCCCAAATTTACGGAAATATCTTGATTGATATGATAAGTGCCAAACCAATTCAACACATGCCATTGCGGAAAGCCTGCAAATTTGCCCGTATCGGAATCAAACGGTGATTCTTCTATGTTATCAACTCCGCCTATCACATCATATTCATCAACCGGTTTTTCAAGCATAAAACGATATTGCAAAGCCGTTTCAAAATTAACAAATTTATAAGTCAATTTTGCATTTCCGTAAACAGGCGGCACCGAAGGTAAAGGGCGGTGCAAATCCAACATACTGCCCTTGGTATAAAACACTCCGCCATCCAGAGCAAAATGCTTGTTAAATTGACCTTCAAAAGTTAATGATCCACCGTATATTTCCGCATCTCCGGCATTTACATTGGCATAAGTTTCCGCCGGTTCGCCATTGTAATTTATAGTACTTTGACCGGGGATTAGTTCAAATTTATCTCTTGCAATATAATTATAGAGATACGAATAAAAAGCATCTATTGAAATACTGAATCTATGATGGTTAAAAAAACGAGAAACAGCCATTTCGCCATTATAAGCATATTCCGGCTTCAAAAATATGTTAGGCACAATAACTTTTCCTTTTTTTTCACGTATTTTACCTATATCATCGACATTCGGTGAACGAAATCCTGAGGATACCAAAGCGTTAATTTTCCAATTTTTAGGGGTAAAAATGTAACTGAGGTTGCCGGTGAAAGCAAAATTTTCCAACTCATTGACATTTTGAGGTAAAGTAATAAAGGTGTTATCTCTCCAGATAACATTGACGTAAGTTTGGGTAAAACGAACACCGGCATTGAAACTCGATTTGTTACTGACGATAAATTTATAATTGCCATAAGTGGCAAAACTTGAGTAATGACTACCGCCGTCCGGATAACGAGTTTGAACAGGCGGTCCCGGGTTATATCCGGTTATTTCATTTCCGTTTACCACGAGTTTTTTGCTAAAAGCATTGGAATTAACTTCGTTGTATATAGCTTCCAATCCATAAGAAAATATATTACGGTCTGTAAAACGGGTATTAAAGTCCGCATTAAAAGAATATACTTTGACATTTTCTTCTTTATACCGGCGGGTATCACTACCGAATTTTCTTGAAATCCGACTTTCGTCCCAGTCTTGATATGCTAAAATCAATCGGGCTTTTTTGAGCCATTTAGTATCAAAGTTCAAATTGAGCTGCGGTGAAAACAATAAGCGTTTGGAAGGTCCGTAACGCCATTCTGCATATTTAAGATGCCCGTTTTTATACTCGTTGAGTTTATCAAAACGGTCAATTTCGGAATTAAAATTCAACTGTGATTCCAAAATCAATTCATTATTTTTTTTACCCAGTGCAATCACGGTTTTATTAAAAAAATCATTTTGTTTAAAACCGGTATTGGGTTGTAAATTCTTTTCGGGATTTTCTGTTTCTTGGTCGGTGTAATAGTTTTCGGAATTAACTGAAAATAAAGGAACCTTTCCCCAATTTTCATATCCGTGAAGACGCTTACTGCCCATTTTTATGTTACCGAAATCATTATACGACAAAGCAAAACTCGTAGCCCAACGCGAAAAACTGACATTGGTGCTGAAATGAAAAGAAGTTTCGTTTGTGGCACCGGTAAAACGGGCAATAGCGCCCCCCGATAATTTTTTCAAATCGTTAATTACCGGTGTTTTAGTATAAAAATTTATAACACCCCCCAAAGCGTCAGAACCATAAATAGCCGAAGGTCCGTAGATGACTTCCGTTCTGTCCAAATTTAAAGGATTAACGGTAATGGTCGTATGCAAATGACCTGTACGGGAGATAGCATTATTAAGCCTGATTCCGTCAATAACCAATAAAACCCTGTTTGCTTCCAAACCGCGAATAACAGGACTACCTGCACCACCTTGCGTTTTTTGCACGCTTATATTCCCGTCCAATTCCAATAAATCGGCTGTTGTACAGGGTTGTGTCTTCAAAGTTTCGGTGTAATCAATTACTTTTACCTGCTTGGCAACAGATTTTTTCTTACTTTTTGTACGAGAAACCGATAAAATAACATTGTCGAGTTTTTGATATTTTCTGATCAACTCAACCGTAAAATTGTTGTTAACAATATCGCGTTTGGTGGTCAAGAAAAATTCATACTGCGGATGTTCAAAAATCAACGAATCTTTTTTTCTAAAATTCCGGATATTTACCGTACCATCTGCATTGGTGTGAAAAAGATATTTTTCATTGGGACTTTTAACGGTTACATTCTGAATAGGAAAACTCGTTTCCATATCAATAACAAGAATTTCTTGTGCTTGTAATAAAGATAAAAACAGCAAGAATAGTACTGAATAGAAATATTTTTTTTTCATAGCTGCATATTGTTATTCATACATTTGATGCAATACTTTGACCGAATTGGGTGTCTTAAATTGTGAGATATGAAAACTGAAATAGCGCAATAATATATCGATTAATTCTTTCCGGTCAGACTGCTTTATTTTGGTATTATTTTGTGCAGCAAAAATCATACCTGAAAATTTTCTAAACAAACGGGTTTCGGCTTGATTCAAATACGGATTTAAAGGTATCTGTTCCGTAAAAACGGCGTTTTGCAAATCAAAATAGGCGCCTTCGGTCTGTAAATCAGGAAAAAAACCTAGATATTGCGTCAATTGTAACATGAAAATTAAATGAAAATCAGCATCAGATTTTTCTTGATCCAATGCAATAAATTCTTCAAAAATAAATTGAAACAGATGTTCGTCCGCTTGTTCGTTTTTCAAACTTTCCAAAAGTATTTCCCGTAAAAAAGTTGCAATGTTGAGTTTGTCAAAATTTCTTTGAATATTTTTGTAATGATATATGATCCGAGCATCTTTGAGGTGTTCCAATTGTCCTTTGTTTTTAAAGTTAAATATTAATTCGACCAAAGCCCCGGGCTGCATAACGGCTTTGTACCGATTAGTTTTACGTCCTTTAAAAAAATTACGGATAAAAAATGCCGTAAATCCGGTTTGTGCCGTATATGCTCTGATGATGGCATCGGTTTCGTTGTACTTGATAACCGATAAAACGATTGCCGGTGTAGTAAGAAACATTATGTTATTTAATGACTAATATTTTTGTAGTTTGCGTTTTGCTGCCGTCATCGTTGGTTATCAACGCGATATATACACCCGAGGCTACTTTATAACGTCCGAAAGCTGTTAAATCCCATTGAATGCTTCCGCCTTTGGAAGTGGTTTCGTAAACCAAATTGCCTTCCACATCGACAATTTTGACATTAACACCTTCGATAAGCCCGCGAATCGTAACAAAATCGTGTTGTTTTTCGTTAGCCGGGTTAGGAAACGCATACACATCGTCCATATTATCTCCGCCTTCGGTCGCAAAACCTTTATAGCCTACCAAACCTTTGAGCGTAGCAAAATAAACCGTACCGTTACTGCCGTCAACAGCTACATCGTAAACATCGTTTGAAGGCAGCGGACTGTTTTCTTTGGTAAAATGATAAATGGTTTGCGTACCGTCTTCGTTAAAATAATAAACACCGCTTCCCAAAGTCGTTATCCATTTGTTGTTAGACCCATCTACTCTAATGCGGGTAATATTCTGTCCTTCCATAAGTAATTGCACGACGTCGTCAAAAACTACTTTTATGGGTTTAAACTCCTGTTGATTGTTGTTGAAAATCTGCTGCGGATCATTCAAAACACGTAAGCCTTCCCGATTGCCCGCCCATAAAACATTTTCTTTATCGATATCCAAAGTTTGAATAATCGGATACGCTGAAGTTTGCAAGCCTGTATTGAGAAAAGTGGTTTTTTGTGTTTTTTGATTATAAGCAATCAAACCTTTTTTGTCGGTTCCAAACCAAATATTGTCGTCCGCATCAATTTTCATATCACTAAAACCGTGATAATCTTGATTGGGAGTAGGAAGTATATTTGACAAATCAACCGTATCCCAAGTTTCGTCCGGTTTGAGTTTTAGCAGTGTAGGTTGCATGATTTGAGTAATCCAAAGATTATTTTGCGAATCAAAATCAATGGCATATACCCTAACACCGTCAGTACTAATCATTTGCAAGGGGCTATTGGTTTGATTAAAAATTTTGTCTATCCTATTTTGACGCACTCTTATCAAGCCGTTTTTCGCCGAAGCAAAATAAACTTCGGAAGTATTAAGCGGATTGATCTTGACAAAACAAACATCGCTAATCTGAAAATCATTGTAAGGGATATTGACCCAAGTGCCGTTTTGATAGGAACTCAAACCTTCTCTATATATCGGATAAGGGTTAAAGGCTCTGTAATCACCGTAAGCCAGCCATACAATACCATCGCGAGCATCGACAACATAAGCGTGATTGCTTAACGGCGAGTCCGGATGTACAATGGTATATTGCTGCGGTTGTTGTACAGGTGATTTTAGAATCCCGTGCTTTTGGGTTCCTACATATAGTTGCCCGTTGTGATAAACGGCATCAAAAAAATATTCGCCCGAATAAAAATCATCTTGCAAAACAAAATTTTGATTAAAAACTTTGACGTATTGATTAAAAATTACAGACAAATACTCTCCGGTATGCAAAGATTTAATTTGTTTGTCAAAACTCATGAGTAAATTTGGCGTTTGAGAGCTTACATCATAAAGTTTTTTGTCTATACAACCGATTAAATTTTGCTTAAAAACAACCAAATCGTTCCAAACCGAATTGTCCGTTTTTGTCCAGACGTTTATATCAATCAAATTGGCATTCTCGTTGGCATAATACAAGCCTTCAACAGTAGCTGCAAAAATTTTATGATCAAAAAAAGCGACGGCTTTAACTTCAAGATTGCCCGAAGTGCCGGAAAAATAATACGTATCGCCAAATTCATTTCTGCTCAAATCATACACACTGATACCGTATTTGGTAGCCAAATACAACCGGTTAGCATTGACCGTTATACGGTTTACTTCTTTTTGTTCAATAGGTATAAAATGATTATATGCCAATTCGGGTGAACGAAAAACCTGTTTTTGAGCATCGACCACTTCTATCAAACCGCCTTTATGAAACACAAAAAGTTTTTGCAAATCCGGATGATAATAAAAATCGGAAATGTCCTCTCCGGTCAAACCGTTTACACTTGAAAATTTTTCTATCTCGCCACTAGCGATATCATATACAAAAAATGCATTCTCCGACTGCGCATATATACGCGTATCCAATACCTGCAAATGATTGACTCTCAGATAAGAAAATAGATCTATCCACGCATTGTTCTCATCTTGAGAATATGTTTGAATATTAAAAACAAAACTGAAAAATACCGAAAAAATAAAACTAAAACGCATAAAATATTTTTTATGTCCAAATATAAACGAAAAAACAATCCGTTTAGTGTTAAAGATCAAAATGAATTGAAAATGGAAAATGGAGAATGAGATTTTTCACTATGTTCAAAAATGACAGCTGATATCAAATCACAAAATCGCAAATCTGAAAACAATCAAATCCGCATTTCTCAAAAATACTTGTTACTTGCTACAAAAAATTTTTACTTTCGACTAAGTTACGTATTTTTGCTAAAAACAATAAAAACAGAAAACCATGAAAGCATACATTTTTCCCGGACAAGGTGCCCAATTTGAAGGCATGGGAAAAGACCTTTATGATAAATACGACTTAGCCAAACAACGTTTTGTGCAAGCCAATGATATTTTGGGCTTTGATATAGCCAAAATCATGTTTGAAGGGTCGTCCGACGATCTGAAACAAACCCGTGTTACGCAACCTGCTATTTTTTTACATTCCGTTATTTCGGCTGAATTATTAGGCGACGATTTCAAACCCGATATGCTTGCCGGTCATTCACTGGGCGAATTTTCGGCTTTGGTGGCCGGCAAAGCTTTGCGTTTTGAAGACGGCTTACTTTTGGTCTCCAAACGTGCCGAAGCCATGCAAAAAGCAACCGAACTGGTCGATTCGACCATGTCTGCCATTTTAAACCTCGATGACGACACCGTTGAAGCGGTTTGTCGTAAAATTGACGGTATTGTGGCTCCTGCCAATTACAACTGCCCGGGACAATTGGTCATAAGCGGTGAAACCGAAGCAGTAAAACGCGCTAATGAAGCTTTATTGGAAGCAGGTGCACGCCGTACCGTATTACTCCCTGTCGGCGGCGCCTTCCATTCGCCTTTGATGGAACCTGCACGTGAAGAATTGGCTAAAGCCATTGCCGAAACCGACTTTAAAGCACCTATCGCACCCATCTATCAAAACGTGACGGCAAAAGCCGAAACCAAGCCTGACAAAATCAAAGAAAATCTCAACAAACAGTTAACCGCTCCGGTACGTTGGACCCAAAGCGTGCAACGGATGGTTACAGACGGCGCTACTGATTTTATTGAAGTAGGACCCGGAAAAGTTTTATTGGGATTGCTTCGAAAAATTGACCGTAATGCCAAAGGTATTAAAGCGGAAGTTTAATGTTTTTTTTACAAAATACCGGACATAAATGTTTTTATAAACTTGTGCCCGGTGTTTGGTTGTTGGCAGCAA
>JALVKK010000168.1 GCA_027033875.1 Flavobacteriales bacterium | reverse complement strand
GATAAGGGATAAATTAATATTGAGAATTGAAAATGAGTACTCTGTGAAACACTTCGGCAAGCTCAGTGCATCGCTCTGTGGTAAAAAAGTGAAATCTGAAATGAATAATACATCGGATACCGACAATAGTCGGTACAGGCTATCCGGCATCGGTCATCGGACAAATCATCCGACATCGGTCATCGGACATCCGACAACAAATAACCAGATAACCAGATAACCAAATAACAAATAAATGACAGAATTTAACGACTTGTTCATCAAATATAAAGATATGATAACCATTGCGGTTTACGGAACGGCTATAATGTTGATTTTGATTGGCTTATATGCCGTATTGCTCAAAAAGCATTTGGTAAAAATTGTCATCGGCTTGTCGATTATCGATGCGGGTGTGCATCTGCTTTTTGTGGCGGTGGGCTATATTCAAAACGGCACGGCGCCTATCTTTTCGCCGGGTAACGAACACGCAGCTGCTAAAATGGTGGATCCGGTGCCACAAGCATTGGTATTGACGGCTATCGTTATCGGTTTTGCCGTAACGGCATTGGCATTGTCGTTGGTTATCCGACTTTATAAGCATCATCATACAGCAAATATTGATCAAATAAAATCATTAAAATGGTAATTAGTCCGGTTCATTATATAGTAGCGCCTTTATTGGCTGCCTTTGCAATTCCTTTGCTAACGAAACTCTATAAAGATGCGGCACGTGTGGTGCCGGGAATTGTCTTGTTTTACAATGTTGTGATTTCTTTTGTGCTGATGCAACAAGTTTTGCAAAACGGTATGATCAGCGAAGTGATTGCCGGTTGGCAAGCGCCTTGGGGTATCAATTTGGTATTGACGCCTTTTACGGCATTTTTGGCGACAATGGTATCGATATTGGGTTTTACCATTTGGCTATACGGCTTCCGCTTTAAGCGAACATTGAAGGGGGGCGTTGTTAAGCATTACGAAATATTGCAAATGATGATGGTTGCCGGTTCTATCGGGGTGATTATTACCGGCGACTTGTTCAATATGTTTGTGTTTATAGAGATTGTCGGTATTACGGCCTATTCTTTGACGGCATTTTACCGTGAAAGAAACGGTGCCGAAGCCGGATTTAAATACTTGCTTATCGGGAGTTTGGCTTCCACATTTTTATTGTTGGCTATTCTGATTATCTACACGCAAACCGGCACACTCAATATGGCGCAGATTGCCGAAAGAATGGGCGATGTACCACAGTCGATGAAGATTACTGCACTGATATTTTTCTTAATTGCTTTGGGAATTGAAGCCGAAATGTTTCCGCTCAACGCTTGGGCACCGGATGCTTACGAACAAGCGCCGTCGCCTACAAGTGCTACGTTTGCGGCGGTGGTTTCCATAGCCGGCGTGTATGCATTGGTGCGTGTGTTGTTTACTTTGTTTGACGTTTCGGGCGTGCATAACTATTTGATTGTGATGGGATTTGTAACGATGCTTGTAGCGGAAATTGCCGCTATTGCACAAAAAAATCTCAAACGAATGTTGGCGTATTCAAGCATCGGGCAGGTTGGTTTGGTGCTGATTGCCTTTGGTATCGGTAGCAAATTGGCGGTATTTGGGGCGATATTTTTGATGCTCAATCACGCCGTTATCAAGTCGTTGTTGTTTATGACAGGTAGCTATTTTATATATAATTCCGACGACAAACGCTTGGTAGGACTGAACGGAATGCACAAGCAGTTGCCTTTTGTGTCCGCTTTGTTTTCGTTGGCGGCATTTGCCATAGTCGGTTTTCCGCCGTTTTCGGGCTTTTGGAGTAAATTTTATATTCTGATTTCGGCATCGGATCAAAAAATGATGGTGCTGATTGTCGGTATATTGTTGGTAACCATTATCGAATTGGTTTACTATTTAAGAGCTGTCGGGCGGATTTATTTTGCCAAAGAAGAAATGGAAGCCGTAGCACACAAACCGTCTGTTAACGCCTTGGTAGCGATGTCGTTATTGGCATTGTTCATCATTGTGGTAGGTATTTATCCCGACATAATTACCGGTTATCTCAATGATGCGGCATCGGCTTTATTGGATAAGACACATTATATTCAACAAATATTAGGAAGTAAATAAGATTATGGAAATGAACAGTTTAGCAATCATATTACTCATACTTTTTGCCGGCAGTATTCTGACTTTCGGGGTGGATACGCTCAACCGTAAACTAACCGGATGGACAGCATTTGCCACGCTTCTCATCACATCAATTTACTTTTATACGACAGGTCATAATGCCGATTTTTCATTGCAAATCGGAGGGCTTACTATGAAATGGGGTCTGTCGGAATTCAGATTGATATTTGTGAATATAATTTTGATATTGGGCGTATTGTCAATACTTTACTCGATAGCTTATATGAAAGGCAAAGCTCGGTTGGGTTATTTTTATGCTTCATTTATATTGACACTTTTCGGAATGATAGGCGTAACGGTGAGTAAAGACTTTGTGTCGCTGTTTATTTTTTGGGAAATAATGACTTGGTCGTCGTTCCTGTTGTTGATTTACAATGCGTATTACAAAATCAAAACCGAAGGGCTTAAATATATGGTTTTCAGTGCCATTGGAGCCTATGCCATGTTGACGGCTATTGTTTTTATTTACCATTATTACGGTACTTTTGATATAGCGACGGCTGTCGATAAAGGAGTGTTTTCGTTTGAAAATCACGCGTTTATACCGGTATTTTTGGCATTGGGATTTGCCATAAAAGCCGCCGTAATGCCGTTTCACGTATGGGCACCGTCGGGCTATGCCAACACGCCGATGTCATTTACTGCCGTATTTTCGGGGGCGATGTCCAAAATGGGCGTGTTCGGCTTGCTGTTGATTTTCGGCACTTACTACGCTTCGCATACGCCGGGCACTTACGTATTTACACAGATTTTGGCTTGGTTGGGCGGGATAACCGCCGTGATGGGCACCATTTACGCCTTGATACAAACCGATGCCAAAAGATTGTTGGCGTATTCGTCTGTGGCACAGTTGGGTTATATCGTTGTGGCGCTTTCGACAGGCACCAAATTGGGCGTTATGGCAGCCATATTTTTAGCCATTTTGCACGCTGCTTTTAAAGGGGCGCTGTTTATGGTCGCCGGCGCGGTCGAAAAGCAAGCCGGCACAACGGATATGACGGCTATTTCGGGCTTAATCAGGAAGATGCCTTGGACGTTTTTTGTGGCTTTGGTGTCGGTGATTTCGTTGGCAGGTGTGCCGCCACTCGGGGGATTTATCGGAAAATGGCTGTTGTATGAAGCTTTGATTACCGAAAGTCATAACTACTTCTTGGTCATTGTGATATTCTTTTCATCAACAGCGGCATTTTTGTATGCCTATCGCTTTTTGTTCGGGCTGTTTTTGGGTCAGGAAGAAAAAGAAACCGAAAATGTGAAGGAAGCGCCTTTGACAATGTTAATCCCGATGATTGTTTTGGCTTTGGTGTCTATCGTAACGGGTGCAATGCCGGGATTGATTTTTAAACCGGCTGCCGAAGCGATGCAAAATATCGGTTTCTCGGCTACGGATTGGCAAATGTCCGTATTGTCCAACGTGTGGGGTAATAATGTGGATATGAGCTTAATAGGTTTGTTTATCAGCATCGTTTTTGTGTTGATATTTGCGTTTTTGACATTAAAAGGTCGTAAGACAACCCGTCAGGTAGGGACAAAAGATATTTCAAGTTCGGGCGAATTGTGGAAAGAAGGCGAAAATTGGACCTTCCAACAAGACTTTTTCAAGCCGTTTGAACGTGCCGCCGCACCTTTTTACAAGTGGAAAATGAATGAGATATGGGAAGATTTAGGTAATGCATTGGAAGCATTCTTTAATTTTTTCAGACGAATATACACAGGAAACGGACAGACGTATGCGATGTATGT
>JALVKK010000167.1:2117-3907 GCA_027033875.1 Flavobacteriales bacterium | reverse complement strand
AAAAAATATTCGATTTAGCCCGCAAAAATAATAAAGGTATCGTATTGTTAGTGAACAAATGGGATTTGATCGATAAAGACACGCATACGGCAAAATCGTTTACCGAACATATTCAAAACGAGATTGCCCCTTTTACCGATGTGCCTATTCTTTTTATTTCGGCTATCAATAAACAACGGATTTTTAAAGCAGTTGAAGCAGGCTTAAAAGTATTTGAAAACCGTAAACGAAAAATCAAAACTGCAAAACTCAATGAAGTCATGTTGCCTTATATTCAACAAAATCTTCCGCCGTCATACAAAGGTAAATACATCAAAATCAAATTTGTAACGCAATTGCCGACTCACAGTCCGAAATTTGCCTTTTTTGCCAATCTACCACAATATGTTAAAGAACCGTATAAACGTTATCTGGAAAACAAATTGCGTGAAAATTTTGATTTTACCGGTGTTCCTATTGAAATTTATATCAGAAAAAAATAAATATTAAGAATGTTGATTCAAGACTTGCTTTTGATTGCTACAGGCATACTCGTTGGATTTGTCAACACATTAGCAGGTGGCGGTTCGTCTATCCTCTACCCTATTTTGATTTTTATGGGTATGCCTATTCATACGGCAATCGGTACCAGTCGGGTCGGATTTTTATCGCAAGGTATTTTTTCTGTTGCAGGATTTAAAAGTAAAGGCGTTTTTCTGTTTCCGTTCAACCTTTATGTCGCTTTGGCAGCAATGTCCGGTGGTATTTTGGGTGCATGGATCAGCCTGCAAGTTCCGGGCAAAGATCTCACCAAAATATTGGCATTCATTATGATTTTGATTGCCGTTCTTATTTTGATACAATCCAAACTAAAGAAAAAACACTTGCATCACCGCATCAAAGGCAAATGGTTATGGCTTAGTTTTGCGGTTTATTTTATGATAGGAATGTACGGTGGTTTTATCCAAGCCGGCATGGGATTTATGATTATTTTGGCAGGCGGTTTAGTCAACCGGTTTAACCTGACCGAAGCCAACAGTATTAAAGCACTTATAGTTTTGGTGTTAACCGCCCCTACCCTTTATATGTTTGCCTCCAAAGAATTGGTTAACTGGGAAGCCGGCATAGCCATTGCCATAGGTACGGCAACAGGCTCATGGCTAACCAGCCGATGGTCGGTTCGAGCCAACGAAAAATATTTGAGAATTTTTATCGCAACCGTTGTCGTATTGTTGGCGGTCAAATTATGGTTTTACCAATAAACGTCAAGTTCTTTGAATATCCTTAATCGACAGAGATTTACAGAATTTAATCAAAAATCGTATATTTGTCATTATTTTATCACTATGTCCGAAAATAAATCTCATAAAACAGAGAATACAAAAGATCAAAAAACAGCTTTTTACGACAGATTAAAAGAAGAATTGAGCAAGAATCCGAATTGGCCGGCTGAATATATGTATAAGTTCATTATGCCCAACGAAGATGAAAATATTGATAAAATAAAAGAAGGTTTTGAAAATATAGAAATTAATTTGAAAAAAAATTATTCAAAAACAGGAAAATATATCAGCATTACCATTATAACGAAAGAAAAAAATCCTGATGCGGTTATCAAGCGTTACAAAGCTATGGAAGATATTGAAGGCTTAGTGGCACTATAGTAGAAAGATAAAAGGGAAAAGTGCCAAGTGCCAAGTGCGAATTGGATAAGAGATAAAGAATGAGGTATTGTTAATCCAGACACTTTGAACATTACAAACATTATGAACTTTATGAACATTATAAACTTTACGAACATTATAAACTTT
>JALVKK010000167.1:0-2017 GCA_027033875.1 Flavobacteriales bacterium | reverse complement strand
GAACATTATAAACTTTACGAACATTATAAACTTTCAACTTAAACAAAATGCAAGAACGAAAATTTACTTACAACACCGACCGAAAACCATTAATCATTCCCGAATATGGACGATATATTCATAAAATGGTAGCTTATCTCAAAACTATTGAAGATCGTGAATTAAGAAACAAAAATGCACAAGCTATTGTCAAAATGTTAGGAAGACAAAACACACATTTACGCGATGTTCCCGATTTTCAACACAAACTTTGGGATCATTTATTTATTATGGCAGATTTTGATTTGGATGTCGATTCACCATTTCCAAAACCCAGCCCCGAAAAATTAAAAGCCCGTCCCGAAAAATTACGCTATCCAAAAACCGGCTATCAATTTAGATATTACGGTCAAATTATCAAAAAAATGATTGACGAAACAGTTAAATGGGAAGAAAGCGAACTTAAAGACTTACTCATTCGCACTATTGCCAATCATATGAAAAAAAATTATCTGACATGGAATAAAGATACGGTTAGTGATGAAGTGATATTTGAACATTTACGCATTCTTTCGGATGGTAAAATCAATCTCAAATCAAATGAATACGAATTACGTGAATCCAGCGAACTGGTCAAAAAACGTAAAAATAACGGGCATCATAAACAAAAAAATTATCGTAAAAAACGTAACTAATGGGGACTTTTATCATCGAAGGCGGACACCGGCTCAAAGGAAATATCACTCCTCAAGGTGCCAAAAATGAAGCCTTGCAAGTTATCAGTGCCGTACTATTAACCGATCAAGAAGTCGAAATAGAAAATATTCCTGATATTATCGATGTCAATAGACTGATTGATATCCTACGTAATATCGGCGTTAAAATTCGAAAAAAATCCAAAGGGACTTATGTTTTTCAAGCTGATGATTTGAATTTGGATTATCTGCAATCGGAAGAGTTTAAAAACAAAGGCGGCGGCTTACGCGGATCTATTATGATAATGGGACCGCTACTTGCCCGTTTTGGCAAGGCATATATGACCAAACCCGGTGGTGATAAAATAGGCAGACGCCGTCTCGATACACATTTTGAAGGGTTTATCAAACTCGGTGCAAAGTTGGATATTGATACGGATAAACATTTCTTTAGTGTCGTTGCTCAAAAACTCAAAGGTGCCGATATGTTACTCGATGAAGCCTCCGTAACCGGAACGGCAAACATAATCTTGGCTGCGGTACTGTCGGAAGGTAAAACTACCATTTATAATGCCGCTTGCGAACCATACATACAACAACTGACTAAGATGCTCAATCGTATGGGCGCTAAAATTTCAGGTATAGGTTCCAATTATTTAAGCATCGAAGGGGTTGCAAAACTCAAAGGAACCAAACACAGCGTTTTACCGGATATGATTGAAATCGGGTCTTGGATAGGTTTGGCAGCCATTACGCAGTCCGAAATAAGCATCAAAAATGTCAGTTGGGAAAATTTAGGGCAAATTCCACGTGTTTTTAACAAATTGGGTATTCAATTGGAACATCGCAATAATGATATATATATTCCGCAACAAGAACACTATACGATACAAACTTTTATGGACGGTTCAATACTGACTGTTGCCGACGCGCCTTGGCCCGGTTTCACACCCGATTTATTGAGTATTGTATTAGTTACAGCCATACAAGCAGAAGGCGTAGTGCTTATTCATCAAAAAATGTTTGAAAGCCGCTTGTTTTTTGTCGATAAATTAATCGATATGGGGGCGCAGATTATCTTAAACGATCCGCATCGAGCGACTGTCATAGGACTTAATCATAAAACACCGCTTAAATCTACCACAATGACTTCGCCCGATATCAGAGCCGGCGTATCTTTATTGATTGCCGCTCTCTCAGCCAAAGGAAAAAGTGTTATACATAATATTGAACAAATTGACCGCGGTTATGAAGCTATCGATGTCAAATTAAATCAATTAGGTGCTAAAATTGAACGAGTTAATTAATATGAAATGCAATAGGGATAAGGGATAAGGGATAAG
>JALVKK010000166.1 GCA_027033875.1 Flavobacteriales bacterium | reverse complement strand
AAATCTGAAATCTGAAATCTGAAATCAATAAATGTTTTTATCCGTAATCATCTGTACTTATAACCGTGATCAACATATCCGTCGTGCTTTGGAAAGTTTGGTTCGACAGGATTGCGATAGCTCTTCTTATGAAATTATTGTAGTGGACAACAATTCTACCGACCGTACTGCTGAGATTATTAAGCGGTTTAAGGAGGAACATCCGACATATAATATCGTGCTGACCGAAGAAAAACGACAAGGTTTGTCGTATGCTCGCAATAAAGGTTTGGCAATGGCAAGCGGTAAATATGTTTCGTATATCGACGACGATGGCATTGCCCGTGAAGATTATGTCAGTCAAATCAAACAATATACGGAACAATTTCCGGACGACGTGGCATTTGGAGGCAAAGTTTTGCCCAGATACGAAAAAGGTAAAGCGCCTGCTTGGATGAGTTCGTATATAGAGAGAATTATCTCCATTGTAAATTTGGGTGATAACGTAAAAATATTGAAAAAAATTTATCCCGTTGGCTGTAATATGTTTTTTAAAAAAGACGTATTGGAAAAAATAGGCGGTTTTAATACGGCTTTAAAATTACGTGCTGACGATAAATATATTTTTTTAAAAATCAGAGAAACCGGATACAGGGTTTTATACTTACCTAAAGTTATAGTATGGCACTTTATTGATGATTTTCGTAACAGTTTGGCTTATGTCAAAAAAGTCAGTAAACTCAACGGCGAAGCCGAACGTATCCGGATTGGCACTTTGAAACGAAAAAGGAGGATTACTTACTTGTTGCGTTTGTGGGATTATGTTTGGAAATTGGGCGCTTCAATCGTATTATGGTTGTTTTTTGTCGTAAAAGGACAAAATATCAAGGGTAAAGCTTTATTTTTATCCGTTTGGAATGCCTTAAAATATTATCTTAATATACGGACACGGACATAATAAGAGAATTTCGATTTATTTATCGGTAATTTATAGTCATATTTGATAAGTTGCAATTGATGCTATAAAAAAAACGGAATAAAACCGAACCGGTGTAACAAAATCGGAAAACCGAATTAAACAACCAGATTGACAATTTTACCCGGAACCACGATCACCTTTTTCAATTGCTTATCTGTCAGTAAACTTTGCACTTTCTCATCGGCTAAAACCGTTTTTTCAATGGTTTCTTTATCCATATTTGTCGGCAAATCGATTTTATGACGCATTTTGCCGTTGATCATAATCGGATAAGTTTTGGTGTTTTCTTTTATGTAGCGTTCTTCGTACTTTGGATAAGTTTCAAAAGCAATACTGTCGTCATGTCCCAATTCTTCCCATAAATCTTCAGCCAGATGCGGGGCAAAAGGCGATAATAATACTACTAACGGTGCTAAAATTTTTTGTTTATTGGTTTTAAGTTTGCTCAGTTCGTTTACGGCAATCATAAATTGACTGACAGCTGTGTTAAACGAAAAACTCTCGATATCTTCGGTTACTTTTTTGATGGTTTTGTGCAGGATACGTAATTCTTGTTCGGTTGGTTCTTCAAGAGATACGTCAAATATGCCGTCTGAATGAAATAAAGACCAAAATTTGCGTAAAAAATTATGTACCCCTTTTAGTCCGGCTGTATTCCAAGGTTTGGCTATCTCGATAGGTCCCAAAAACATTTCGTACATTCGCAAAGTATCGGCGCCGTATTGTGCGACTATATCATCGGGATTGACGACATTGTACTTGGATTTGGACATTTTTTCCACTTCACGTCCTACTTTGTATTTGCCGTCTTCCCGAATAAATTCGGCATCGGCAAAGTCGGGGCGCCAAGTTTTGAACTTTTCGGTATCGAGATAATCGTAATCGTCCACCATATTGACATCGACGTGAACGGGTGTAGTTTCGTATTGATCTTTTAAGCCGTGAGAGACAAATTTGTTAGTACCGTTGATGCGGTAAGCAAAAGCCGAATAGCCCAAGATCATACCTTGATTAATCAGTTTGACACTGTATTCCGGTTGCGGGACTCTGCCTGTATCGTATAAGAATTTTTGCCAAAAACGGCTGTATAGCAAATGTCCTGTTGCATGTTCGCTTCCTCCGAGATATAAATCGACTTTTTGCCAATAATCTACGGCTTCTTTGCTAAAAGTTTCGTTGTCATTGTGCGGGTCCATATAACGGTTAAAATACCACGAACTGCCCGCCCAGCCCGGCATGGTATTTAGTTCGATAGGAAAAACACTTTTATTGTCAATCAAGTCAACAGACACGATTTTTTCATTGGTTTCGTCCCATGCCCAGTTTTTGGCATTACCCAAAGGCGGTTGTCCGTCTTCGGTCGGCAGATATTTTTCTACTTCCGGCAACTCCAAAGGCAGATATTTTTCGGGAATAGCTGTTGCTACACCGTTTTTGTAGTAAATAGGCACCGGTTCGCCCCAGTAACGCTGACGAGAGAAAACAGCATCACGCAAGCGGTAATTGACTTCCGCTTTTCCGGCACCGCGTTTTTCTAATTCTTCAATCATACGCGGAATAGCTTCCTTGGCAGGCAGTCCGTTTAAAAATCCGGAATTAGTCAATACGGCATCTTTATCTTCGTTGGCTTTTTCACTGATGTCGTTACCTTCAAAAATATTGATGATGGGAATATCAAACTGACGGGCAAATTCATAATCACGTTGGTCTCCCGATGGTACTGCCATAATAGCGCCGGTGCCGTATCCGGCAAGGACGTAATCGCTGATCCAAAGGGGAATTTTATCGCCGGTCAAAGGGTGTAGGGCATAAGCTCCGGTAAATACACCGGTTTTTTCTTTGACTTCCGCCATACGTTCGCGTTCACTTTTGCGGGCGGCTTGTTTTTGATATTGTTGAACTTGTTCAAGATTATCAGATGTTGTAATCTCATTTACCAATTCGTGTTCGGGTGCCATAACCATAAAAGTTACTCCGAAAAGCGTATCGGCACGAGTCGTAAAGACATCAAATGTTTTATCGTTGCCGTCAATTTTAAAAGTTATGCGCGCACCGGTAGATTTGCCTATCCAGTTTCGTTGCATTTCTTTTAAGGAATCAGTCCAGTCCAATACATCTAAATCTTGCAACAGGCGTTCGGCATAAGCGGTGATACGCATCATCCATTGTTTCATTTTTTTGCGTTCTACCGGATGACCGCCACGTTCCGACACGCCGTTGATAACTTCGTCGTTTGCCAAAACGGTACCCAGCGCCGGACACCAATTGACTTCGGCTTCCGCCAAATATGTCAATCTGTATTTGAACAAGATGTTATTTTTTTGTTGCGGACTCATAGCTAGCCAATCGTCGGCTGAAAATACAGGTGTATCCGCATCACAAGCGGCATTGACATCGGCATTACCGCCGGTTTCAAAAATCCGGATTAGAGCCTCGATAGATTCGGCTTTATTGCTGTCATTGTTGTACCACGAATTAAACAGTTGTAAGAAAATCCACTGTGTCCATTTATAATATTGCGGGTCGGAAGTGCGTATTTCACGCGACCAATCAAACGAAAAACCGATTTTATCCATTTGCTCACGGTAACGTTTGATATTTTGTTCGGTTGTAACAGCCGGGTGTTGACCGGTTTGAATGGCGTATTGTTCTGCCGGCAAACCGAATGAATCGTAACCCATCGGATGCAAAACATTAAAACCTTTGTGTCGCTTGTAACGAGCGTAAATATCAGAAGCAATATAGCCTAACGGATGACCTACGTGAAGTCCGGCTCCCGAAGGATACGGAAACATATCCAATACGTAAAATTTCGGTTTATCTGAATGATTATCAGCTTTGAAAGTTTGATTCTCTGCCCAATATTTTTGCCATTTACGGTCTATTTTGTTATAATCGTAGGTCTTCATTGATTGATATTTTAGTAAGTCGCAAAGATAATTAAGTTAGTTGAAAGTCAAAAGTTAAAAGTAAAAAGTTTGGAAACAAATGTATAGTAAAGAATATCGAATAAAAATGCATTGTAAAATATATACTTATTTGTTACATCTTTTTATTAATTTTGTTCTGCATTTTACGAAATAATATAAATGAAAAATCTTTATATATTATTGGTTTTGACAAGTATATTGCCGGTTCGGTTACCGGCTCAAGACCTACCTGTAAAACCCGTCAAAAACAAACCTGAACGTATTATCTATCGCGGTAAAGTTGTAGATGAAAACGGCGAAGCCATAGCTTTTGTCAATGTGTTTATGGCAAAAGGAAAATACGGAACGACTACGGATTTTGACGGCAAATTTATTTTGAAAACCCGTAGAAAACGAGGAAAAATTACCTTTTCGGCTACGGGATACGAAACCAAAATTGTCAAAATAAAACCGAAAGTTACTTATCTTAAAGTCGTTTTGAAACAAGCCAAAAATGTTTTGGACGAAGTGGTTATCATCAGACGTCCTAAAAAACATATAGGCAAGAAAGAAAATCCGGCTTACAAAATTCTTAAACAAATATGGAAACGGCGTAAAACCAACGGACTGAAACGAGTTCCGTATTACGAGTATAAAAAATACGAAACAACCGAAATAGGACTAAATCATTTGGATAGGCTTTTTCTCAAAAAATTGTTTAAAAAAGATATTGACGAGATGATGAAAGATTTGCCCTATGATGACGAAGGACTGCACTATTACATTCCGATATATATCAAAGAAAGTGTATATCATATTTTCGGTGATAACAAACTCGACAAAAAGCGGGTTGATATAGAAGCCGAAAAAAGCAAAGGATTTTACCGGCAGGGCTTTGTTTTTGACCGTATGGCAAACAAATTTGACGAAGTGGATATTTACAATAATACTTTCAACTTATTCAATAAGCCTTTTGTTAGTCCCATATCCCGAACAGGTTTTGATACGTACGATTATTTGCTGTATGACAGTATTCAGAAAGCCGGCAGCAAATTTTACAACATCTATTTTTGGCCGCGTCGCGACGAGGATTTGGCATTTACCGGCAATTTTTTAGTGTCAGGACAAAATTTTGCCGTTACCAAAATTCAAATGAAATTAAACAAACAAGCCAATGTTAATTTTGTTCGCGGTGTTGAAATAGAAAAAGAGTATAGCATTGTCAATGATAGTATTTACTTGCCGAAAACCGATATTTTTTCGGGCGATTTTACACTTTTGGATAAAAATGACCGTCATAAAGGATTGAATATCAAAAAAATCTATCATTATTCGGATTATAACTTTCAAAAAAATTACAGTCCGGCATTTTATGATAAAAAAATTATAAAATACACCCCAAACCAATTTGAGAAAGACAGTACATATTGGCATACTTACAATAGTCTGACCAATTCGCTAAAGACATATCATCTGATAGACAAGGTTAAAAATAATAAACCTGTTCGCAATATCAATAAATGGCTCAATATCATCACTACCGGTTATTTTGATATCGGACATCATTTGCAATTCGGTCCGTTATTTCAAGTTGTCGGGCGCAACGGTGTGGAAGCTTTGCGTTTATCAGCGGGTATTCGTACGTTTAAGACTAATAACGATCGCTTTCGTTTTTACGGACATGTAGCCTATGGTATCAAAGATGATCAATATAAATGGGGGGTACAATTGAAATATTTGGCTTCTTACAAACCGCGTGTCGAATTGGGTATAAGTCTTTCAGATGATTATGTTCAGCAAGCCCGTAGTTTGATGGACGTCGGACAAATTATGTTTATTGAAAATTTAGGAACCAATTTTCCATTATCGCGGGGTAAAAATATATTTATTTCGCGGGTTGAAGAACGTAGTTTGAAAGTAGATTATCGCGTGGCAAAAAATTTTCATCTGGGCATAATTCCATCATACAAAATAATTCGTCCGGCAAGACGACAATTGTTTAATATGGATTATATTGCTGATAATCAACAGTTAAAAACAAGAGTAACCGATATCGGCAGCGATTTTTATTTGACTTACACCCCCGGTCGTGATGTCTATGGTTTGGGTGTCGAACAACGTTACGGTAAAAATTCCTATCCGTCATTTATCATCAATTATCATCGTGGAATGAAAGGTTTCGGGGGCGATTTTGATTATGACAAACTACAATTTCGCTATATGCAACGTGTCATATTCGGGAAAATAGGTAAGACGGATGTAAGTGTCGAAGCCGGTAAAACTTTCGGAACGGTACCTTTGGCTTTGCTCAATCCCATTCCGGCCAATCAAATTTTATTGCTCAAACCCAATACTTTCAGTTTGTTAAATTACTACGATTTTGTTACTGATACCTATTTGGTCGGTCATTTTGAACACCATTTTAACGGATTTATACTCAACCGTTTACCTTTGATAAGAAAACTCAAATGGCGAACGATTGTCGCTTTTAGAAGTGCTTATGGCACCATATCCGACCGAAACAAAGACATCAATCGTTCCGATATTCACTATGTGGCGCCGTCGCCCAAAATGTACTATGAATATAGTCTGGGATTGGAAAATATAGGTTACGGGAATTTGCGTTTTATTCGTATTGATGCCGTATGGCGTAGCGATTATACGAGTATAAACAGCTTATATTCGCCAAAATTTGCCGTCCGGCTGGCAATCAGACCGGATTTTTAGGTTAAATTTGCAGACAAACCTGTTTTTGATAATGTCATTTTTATTATTCATACAAGAACTATTACGTCAAACGCTTTTATCGGTTGCTACGATAATTAAAGTCATATTGTTGAGCAAACCGACAAATTTGCCAAAAGCCGAACACGATGACTTGGTTGTTTTGGGCAATGGTCCATCCTTAAAAACTTTTCTAAAAGAACACAAATCTTTTTTAGGCGGAAAGTCCTGTTTAGGTGTTAATCATTTTGCTGATACAAGCGTTTTTACCGATATAAAACCGGCATATTATGTGATAAATGTACCGGAATTTTGGACAGATGAGGTCGATGCCGATGTGCTGAAAAAACGTCAAACTTTGCTTGATAATTTAATTCAAAAAACAACTTGGCAAATGCACTTAATTTTGGGAATGGGCGCTAAAAAATCGGAAAAATGGCGACGTATTGCGGAGCAAAATCCAAATATTCGCTTAGATTATATCAATCCGACACCGGTTGAAGGTTTTAAGAGTTTTCGTTTTTTTTGTTACCGGCGCAATTGTGGTATGCCCCGTCCTCACAATGTATTGATTCCGTCATTGATAGCCGGTATCAATATGCGATTTAAACGCATCTACATTGCCGGTGCCGACCATTCGTGGCTCGAAGACTTGTTTGTAGCTGACGATAATACGGTTTATTTGACCCAACGGCATTTTTACGATATGCAAACCGCCCGTCCGGATGTCATGAAAAAAATGGGCAAAAACCATCGTCATCTGCACGAAATATTACACAAATTTATGTTGAGTTTCAGAGCTTATTTTGATATAAACGAATACGCTCACAAGCGTAAAACACGAATTTACAATATCACCAAAGGCTCGTTTATCGATGCTTTCGAACGTTTAAAATTGCCTGATAATGAGTAGATTTTTTTTGATTTTTTGGCTTTTTACAAGTTTTCAGATTTCAGCACAATTTGAAAACCTGCAACGGAATAAAATAGATATTCTTCGATATGATTTTAATATCAAAATCAACGATACTACTGATTTTATTGAAGGCGAAACCGTCATTACCCTAAACCGCCAAAAACCGGTAAAGCAAGTAATTTTAAATTTTAAAAATCAAAAGAGCAGGGGATACGGCATGCAGGTTTTGTCGGTTACGGATAATCATCAAAAAAAAATGATATACAAGCATTTACATGATAGTTTAAGAGTATTCTTCCCAAAACAATCCGGTAAAGACAGTTTGCAGATCAAAATTGTTTATAGTGGCATACCCGAAGATGGTTTGTATATTAAACCTAACAAATACGGTAAGCGAAGTTTTTTTGGGGACAATTGGCCCAACCGCGCACAATATTGGTTGCCGGTGATTGACCATCCAACGGACAAAGCCGTGGTTTCGTGGACGGTAAACGTTCCCAAACATTACGATGTCGTTGCTTCGGGACGATTGCTGCAAAAACGCAATATCGGTAAGCGTTTTATCTACCGGTATCAGACCGAAGTGCCTATTCCCACCAAAGTGATGGTGTTTGCCGCCGCCGATTTCAGTATAAAAAATTTCGGTACTTTACGATTGCACAACCGATGTGTTCCCGTGAGCAGTTGGATATATGCCGACAGTCCCGTAGCGGGTTTTGACGACTACAAATCTTCTATAACCGCCTTGCAATTTTATGACAGTTTAATCGGTCCTTATGTCTATCAAAAATTGGCTAATGTGCAATCCAATACGCGTTTTGGCGGGATGGAAAATGCCGGCAATATTTTTTATGACGAAAATACCGTTGACGGCACAAAAAAAGTTGAAAATCTGGTAGCACACGAAGTCGCTCACCAATGGTTCGGCAATACCGTTACAGAACAAAACTGGCGGGATATCTGGTTGAGTGAAGGCTTTGCGACCTATCTGACCGATTTGTATATCAAACACCGCTACGGTAAACAAAAATTTACGGATCGAATGCAAATGCAACGGCAAAAAATTATTCGATACAATATAATCAAACGCCAACCGGTAGTATATGATGAAAAGAAAAATTTATTCAACTTGTTAAATCCCAATTCGTATGAAAAGGGCGCTTGGATTTTATACATGCTTCACCAAAAAATAGGTGATGACAAATTTGTCCGGCTTTTACGTGAGTTTTATCAAACTTACCGGCTTAAAAATGCGGGGACAAAAGATTTCATGACAATGGCAGAACAAATTTCGGGTGAAAATCTCAAAGTATTTTTTGAACAATGGCTTTATCGTTCGGGCGTGCCGATTTTGAAAATTTCAGATAAAATTGACCTAAAAAAATCATTGTTGCACATTCATATCAAGCAAAAAGGCAAAATATACCGATTAGACTTACCTCTACGCATCAAATGGCAAGGCGGACAGACAGATTTTGTACTTAAACTAAATACGGCGGAACAAGATGAAGTTTTGAGATTACCAAAAAGTTTTGAGGCCAAATCCTATCAATTAATTATAGATCCCGATGTTCAAGTTTTATTTAAAACCGGATTAAATTGATCAGTAATTTACACTTTCAATTATTTGTTAAACACAAATTTGCGGATAAGAGTCGCTGTTTTTTTGTTCTTATTAAAAAATATTCGGTGCGTTTTATGATTTATATCATTTTTTTTGTTATATTTGTAACCAAAATATAAAAAAAATGACTCAAATATGGCAAAAATTGTAATATTAGGTGCCGGTATAGCCGGACATACCGCTTCAACGTATTTGCGTAAGTGGTTAAACAAAAAGCACGAGGTGATTGTAGTATCACCCAACTCAAAATACCAATGGGTACCGTCTAATATCTGGGTAGGTGTAGGCAGAATGAAACCCGAAGAGGTATATTTTGATTTAGCTCCCAAATATAAAAAATGGGGGATTGATTTTAAACAAGCAAAGGCAACGGCTATTCACCCTGAAGGAGGTGATGGCTCTGACAAACCTTATGTAATGATTGAATATGTTGCGCAGGGTAAAGAAGGAGAAACTGAAAAAGTAGAATATGATTATTTGGTAAATGCCACAGGTCCGCAATTGCGATTTGATAAAACCGAAGGTTTGGGACCCCAAGCCGGCAATACGGTTTCGGTATGTTCGTATGATCACGCGGCACATGCTTGGGCAGAATTGCAAAAATCCATTAAGAAAATGGAAGCCGGTGAAAATCAAAATATTGTGATTGGTATCGGACACCCGGGCGCTACTTGTCAAGGAGCTGCTTTTGAATACGTATTAAATGTATATCACGAGATTAAAAGAAGGGGGTTGAATGATAAAGCTAATATCACATATATTACCAATGAATACGAAGTAGGCGATTTTGCCATGGGAGGCGCTTACATCCAATACGGTGGTTACATTACACCGACTAAAGTTTTTACCGAATCATTTCTTGCCGAACGCGAAATACGTTGGATTAAAAGAGCCGGTGTAAATAAAGTTGAAAAAGGTACGATTCACTATGAAACGCTAGATGGTAATTACCATGAAATGCCGTATGATTTTGCCATGTTGATTCCTGCTTTCTCAGGACCCGGCATAAAAGCTTTCGATAAAAACGGTGATGATATAACATCTGTACTATTCAAGCCAAACGGATTTATGGTAGTAGATGCCGATTATACCAAGAAGCCCTTTGAGGAATGGAAAGCAAGTGATTGGCCCGAAGTAGTTCAAAACCCTACTTATATGAATATTTTTGCGCCCGGTATTGCTTTTGCACCGCCACATACAATTTCAAAACCTCATACTTCGCCTAACGGAACAACCATTGTTCCCGCACCACCTCGTACAGGTATGCCTTCCGGCGTAATGGGAAAAATTGTGGCTCAAAATATAAGAGACGTGATTAAAGGAAAAAGAAAACTGGACAATTTGAAACACAGAGCATCTATGGCAAAAATGGGAGCTGCTTGTATAGTTTCTGCCGGATATGGTATGAGTAACGGTATGGCTGCCAGTATGACCGTGTATCCGATTGTACAAGACTGGGAAAAATATCCCGAATACGGACGTTCTTTACGATATACCATGGGAGAGCCCGGATTAGCAGGACATTGGCTGAAATGGTTTATGCACTATATGTTCTTACACAAAGCCAAAGGTTATCCGTTCTGGTACTTATTGCCGGAATAGACTACGCAACGGATATTAAATGAATTGTATAACACTAAAAAAAAAATTAAAATGGGACATAAAAAACATTTAACGAAACACACCAGAGGATATAATGAATTCTCTTACGCACCGGTTCCGACCAAGTTTACCAGATTTATGCGAAAATGCTTTATTTATCAAGCATGGCGTTGGTTGGTATTGAACATCAAAATTTTAAGAATTGTGGCATTCGGACATTCTTAATTTTTGTATTTGATTAGTTTTAAAAAAGCTACTTCATTTTTTGAAAGTAGCTTTTTTTATGTCTCAAAAGTTATTATAATAAATTTGCTTGTGTATTAAATTT
>JALVKK010000165.1 GCA_027033875.1 Flavobacteriales bacterium | reverse complement strand
TCGGGACAACCTATACCCAATCTTCAACACGTTTGAGTTTGAATTACGGCAGACAACGTGGCGGATTGTTGTGTGTAGGTGGTGTTTGTCGATATGTCCCTTCCAGTAAGGGTGTTACGGCAAGCATTTCGTTAGCTTTTTAATCCCTGACAATCCGATAATCAGACAGCAACAAATAGCATTTTTATAAACAAAACACAAACAAACTTATTATGAATAAATTGCGATTGTATTTATTATTTGTTGTACTTGTTTCGCACGGCATGGCAAATGCCCAAAAGTACAAAAAACGCTTGGCGCTAAGTAAAGAATTTCTAAAAAAAGTACGAGTAAAAGAAGTTTTGGATACCATACTCTGGGATAAAGAATCTGCTATTTTTGATCAAACCGAAACAAAATTTAAACAAAAAAAATTAGATGTTTACAATAGAGAAGATTACGAATTTTTTCAGTCTAATTTGATGCGCCAATTTTTATATTCAAAAAAACATATACTCAACAGGGTTAAATATCACTATAATCATATTGATTATAATTTATTAAAAAATTATGTAAAACAAATAAATAAAGGAAAATTACAAAGTGTTATTTATTCGTCGGGATTGTATGATTTGCTCAACAGTTTAATTGAAAAAGAAATTAATCAAATTAACAAAGTTACGATTCCTAAATTTTTGGAATATCTGGTCAACAAACACAAACCCGTAGATTTAAAAATACGTTATAATAACAGACCGGTACCCGCACGAAAATTGAAATTGGATATTTTGGTCGAAACCAATAATGCCGATTATAAAAGAGTTTCTATCTTAGATAAAAAACATAATAAAATATTAAAACCTAAAGGTTATACTTATCAGCAAATTCAAAAAATCATCGTAAAGTACAAAGGCAAAAAATTCGAATTTAAACCGGACGAACAAATCAACCTGTATCCCAGTCAGTTTAAAGAATTAAATAGCGTTGTATCAAAATACAGTTTCAACAAAATACCTGTATGGCATCTCGATATTTTGGAAACAAGAGGGAATATTGGTGTAAAATTAACCAATGTTATCGAAGTAAAAGCCGTAAAAGGAAAAACAGTTTATAAAAAGAAAAACAAAAAACATATCGATTAAGATTCATTATTCCGCTAATTTTTTCCAACCGATTTTTTGCATATTTCGGACAATCAACAATACCGAGATTAAACTAATAGCAAAAAATATAAAAGATAAAGTATAATCTTTAAAAATAAATTTACCTATACCAAACAAAGTAAAAATCACCATGATGCTTCCTGTAAACCAATTGGCAAACATCAATCCGAAACCTTTATCACCTTTCACTTCCGGTAATTTTTCAGCAATAGGTTTCCAACCGATACCACCCGGATGCACTTTTGTATAAAAAGATTTGAGTTTCTCACCCGAAGTAGGACGGGTTATAAAAGTTACTGCCAACCACCAGAAAGTTGACCAAGCAACGATACTCAACAAAACAACCGGATAATCATCACTTATAGACAAGCCAAAACCAAATTTATCATTGAGTAAAAACGGCAACAAAAAATATGGTGCCACCATGGCGGTAATTTCACTCCAAGCATTAATTCGCCACCAAAACCAACGTAAAATTAACACCAAACCAATACCGCCACTTGCTATCAAAATCAGTTGCCAAGCCTGACTAATTTGCTTGATTTGTGTCGTGATAATCAATGCGATAAACATCAATACAAAGGTTGTAATACGAGAAATTTTGACATAATATTTTTCCGACGCCCCCGGTTTTAGAAAAGGACGAAACAAATCATTGATAATATAAGATGTCCCCCATACGGTCTGTGAAGCCAATGTTGACATATAAGCCGCAAAAAAAGCAGCTAACATCAAACCCAATAATCCGCTCGGCAACAAATCTCTTATCAACATCACATAAGTAGCTCCCTTATCTTGTGCATCAGGATATAAAACCATGGCAACCATGGCAGCCAAAATCCAAGGCCAAGGTCGCAAAGCATAATGTGCAATATTGAACCACAAGGTTGCAAACAACGAATGTTTCTCATCTTTGGCTGACATCATGCGTTGAGCAATATAACCCCCGCCTCCCGGTTCGGCACCCGGATACCAACTTGCCCACCATTGCACACCAAGATAAGTAAACAATGCCGTTAAACTCAATTTTAATATTCCGTTATCGGAATTTTGCGATACACCGGAACTGCTAATGTCCGGAATGAAATCAAACAGCCATTTTTGACTACTCAAACTATGTTTCAAACCATCGATGCCACCTATATGTTTCACGGCATAATATGCCAATGCAATACTGCCGGTCATAGCCATTACAAACTGAAAACTATCGGTAACCGAAACCCCCATCAATCCCGACATCGATGCGTAAATTGCCACAAAAAACATCATCAAACCGACATATATCAAATGAGATGAAAGATGAATACCTAAAAAATTTACTTCATGTAAGCCGAAAATAGTCAAATCGGGAAACATAACTTTTAAAATTTTGACCATAGCCAAATTGACCCAAGCAATAACAACGGCATTCATCAAAATACCGATATAAACGGCTCTGAAACCACGTAGAAATTTAGCAGGTTTTCCATCGTATCGAATAGCAACAAATTCGGCATCAGTCAAAATATCTGCCCGCCGCCACAAACGAGCAAAAAAGAATACGGTTAGTATCCCGCCAAATACCATATTCCACCACAACCAGTTGCCGGCAATACCGTTTTTTGAAACCAATTCCGTTACAGCCAAAGGCGTATCGGCTGCAAAAGTTGTCGCAACCATACTCGTACCGGCTATCCACCAAGGCAACGAACGACCACTTAAAAAAAAGTTACCGGTGTCTTTACCGGCTTTTTTTGAAAAATAAAGCGAAATAACCAAACTGAAAATAAAATAAACGATGATAATCAGCCAATCCAATTGTGAAACATGCATAAAAAAAGTTTTTCTATTAATTCTCCAAAAGTAATAAATATCAAATAATGTTACAATTTTTTCAGATATTGACGCAAGAATTATCTGTTAACCGGTATTCACAATATAACAATAATCACTAAATTTGCCCGAAAATCGTTATGATATAGCAAAACAACTTTAAACCAATGAAAGAACTCATTAAACCGGAATTTTATCAAAACATATTTATAATATTATATTCAATAACCGGAATTTTATTGGTTTTAACCAAATTGTGGTACAACAAACGATTGAGTTTAAACATCAACAGACCCAATGTATATATTTTTGAATTCGAATCCCAATCAAAATATTTTCTGACAGTGTATAATTTGAGTAACGGGATTTTTAAAATTTTAACCTATACATTATATATTATATCAATTTTAAAAATTGGAAAGAATAATATAATCATAACCATCAATAACAAAATAAACTGGCAATTGTTAATATTGATTACATTTGCCTATTTTGTACTGAAATTTTTTATTGAAACAATATATATTTTTCTAATCAAACAAAGCAGTTATTTAAATAAAATACGCTTTATACGAATAACTTACGAAAATTACACTTTTTTCTATCTATTTTTCGTCATATTTTTAGTCTTTTACTTCCCCTATCAATCAATTCTATTTTTATATCTAATTATCAGCATTTCAATAATTTGGATAATTAGCATCTGGATAAATATCTATATCAGTTTACGCAAACATACCAAACTGAGAACATTTCAAAATATTTTGTATCTTTGCCTGTCAGAAATTCTACCGTTTATTTTGGTAAACGCTTGGATAATTTTTCAAATTCTATGAGTGAAAAAACAGTCGTAAAAAAGAAGAAAGTTAAAACTATTTTAGTATCGCAGCCCGAACCAACTTCTGAAAATTCCCCATATATTGCTTTGGCTCAAAATGAAAAAGTAAAGATCGATTTTCGTCCGTTTATACATGTCGAAGGTGCTACGGCAAGAGACATTAGAAAACAAAAAATTGCCTTACCGGACTACAATGCAATTATATTCACAAGTCGAAATGCGGTCGATCACTTTTTTCGTCTTGCCGAAGAAATGCGCTATACCGTTCCCAATACAATGCGATACTATTGTCAATCGGAAGCGATAGCTTTATATCTGCAACGTTATATTATTTATCGCAAACGCAAAATCTCTTATGGCGACAAATCTATCAAAGATTTAGCTAATATTATCAGTAACAATCCGGAAGGTAAATTTTTATTACCATCTTCCGATAAGTTAAAACCGGAAATCCCCGATGCTTTAAATAAAATAGGTATTGATTGGAAATCGGCAACTTTCTTTAAAACTTGTATCAGCGATCTTTCCGACCTTAAAGATGTTTATTACGATATTTTGGTCTTTTACAGCCCATCGGGTATCCATTCTTTGTATCACAATTTTCCCGATTTTGAACAAAACGATACCAGAATTGCCGTTTACGGCAAAACAACCATAAAAGCTGCCGAAGAAAAAGGTTTGCGTATCGATATTATGGCACCGACACCCGAAACACCATCAATGACAATGGCACTGCAAAAATATATCAGAGAAGTTAATAAAGGACGTTGATATTATTGATTTTCGATGTCAGATTTTCGATGTCAGATGTCAGATTTATAATTTGTGTAGCAGGTCGCTAAGCGTTCTGTTTCAACATATTGAAGAAATAAATAAGAAATTAAAAAAGAAACCGGTCATTTCGATACAATCCCGATGTCCCTAGGAATCACTCAGTAACCTACATTATTGTTTGAATAGATAATTATCAATGCACAAAACAATTTATGAACATAAAAATAATATTCGACTTTCAACTCAGGTTGCTGAGCCGGTCGAAGTACGGTTGCTGAGCCGGTCGAAGTACAACTTTTAACTATTATGAAGATATACACAAAAACAGGTGATAAAGGCACAACTCTGCTGATAGGCGGGACTCGCGTGCCTAAGCATCATATCAAAATAGAAGCCTACGGTACCGTTGATGAACTGAATTCTTATTTAGGTTTACTACGCGACAAAATTGCCAAAGAATACCTTGATGAACTGATTGAAATTCAAAATCGTCTGTTTACACTCGGTTCGTTCTTGGCTTTAGACCCCGAAAAACAAACCTTACCCAACGGAAAACCACGCTTAAATATCAAACCCATCGGACAGAAAGACATCGATTTTTTGGAACAAAAAATCGATGTTATGGAACAAGAATTACCCCCGATGACAAATTTTATATTACCCGGCGGACACGAACAGGTATCTGTCTGTCATATATGCAGAAGCGTTTGTCGCCGCACCGAACGAAAAGTTACTTATCTCAATGAAATTGAACCCGTTGCGCCGGAATTGATAAAATACCTCAACAGATTATCCGATTACCTGTTTGTATTGGCACGAAAATTGTCATTGGATTTGCAAATTGACGAGACACCTTGGATACCTGAATAAAAAAATATTGAAAT
Source organism: Flavobacteriales bacterium (assembly GCA_027033875.1). Lineage (GTDB taxonomy): Bacteria > Bacteroidota > Bacteroidia > Flavobacteriales > Flavobacteriaceae > WGBX01. Next base: position 5,662 of record JALVKK010000165.1, on the reverse strand, counting down.
TTAAAGCTTTTTTTATTAATTTTGCCAAATTTTAAAACCAAAGCCTATGTATTGGACATTAGAACTAGCCTCTTATTTGAGTGATGCACCATGGCCGGCAACCAAAGACGAATTGATAGATTATGCTATCAGAACCGGCGCTCCTCTTGAAGTAGTTGAAAATTTGCAAGAAATCGAAGAAGAAGAAGAAATTTTTGAAACCATTCAAGACATTTGGCCCGATTATCCCACCGAAGAAGATTTTCTTTGGAATGAAGATGAATATTAATACCGTTAATGTTAATAAATACTAAAAAGTCTCTCCAAAGAGACTTTTTTTTTATATTTTTGAAATTATATTTTTACTAGGCTTTTTTTTGATTGAAATAATCACAAAAAAAACTGTTTTACGATTAAAACCATTGAATATGAAAATTGTCAATTCCTTACTCAAAACATTTTTAGGCGACAAAAAAACCAAAGATATCAAACAAATGCAACCGATTGTTGATCAAGTCAACAGGATAGGACCGGCTCTGCAAAAACTCAGCTTGGACGAATTACGTCATAAGACTCAAGAATTTAGAGATCAAATCCGTAAAGCTACAGAGGACCTGCGATCCAAACAAGACGAACTGCGTCAAAAAGCCGAACAAGAAACCGATTTGGATGTTCGTGAAAGTTTTTACGACGATATAGACCGCATCGAAAACGACATATACAAAATAGAAGAAAACGTCTTAAACGAAATATTACCCGAAGCCTTTGCCGTTGTACGCGAAACCGCTCGCCGTTTCAAAGAAAACGAAACATTGGAAGTAACCACTACCCCGCTCGACCGTGAATTGTCGGCAATCCGCGACTATATAACCGTTGAAGACGACAAAAGTATTTGGTCAAACAGGTGGGACGCCGAAGGTAAAGAAGTGGTATGGGACATGGTACATTACGATGTGCAAATCATTGGCGGCATCGTATTGCACCAAGGCAAAATTGCCGAAATGATGACCGGTGAAGGTAAAACCTTAGTTGCTACTTTGCCTTTGTACCTCAACGCTTTACCCGGACGCGGCGCACACTTGGTAACCGTCAACGACTATCTGGCAAAAAGGGACGCCGCTTGGATGGGACCTATCTTTGAATTTTTAGGATTACGCGTTGATTGTATCGACCGACACCAACCCAATACGGCTCAACGTCGCAAAGCTTACGAAGCGGATATCACTTACGGTACCAACAACGAATTCGGTTTTGATTACTTACGCGACAATATGGCTCACACAACTACCGATTTAGTCCAACGTGAACACAATTACGCCATAGTCGATGAGGTCGATTCGGTATTGATTGACGATGCGCGTACACCTTTGATTATTTCCGGTCCCGTAGAGCAAGGAGACAGACATGAGTTTAACGAACTCAAACCTTTTATTGAAAAAATTTTTCAAGAACAAAGAGCGCGGATACACCAAGAACTACTGCTTGCCAAAAAACTTATCAAAGAAGGCAATACCAAAGAAGGCGGATTTCATTTATTGAGAGTCTATCGCGGATTGCCCAAAAACCGTGCTTTGATTAAATTTTTGAGTGAAGAGGGTATCAAACAACTTCTGCAAAAGACAGAAGCCAAATATATGGAAAACAACAACGCTTTGATGCCCGAAGTGGATAAAGAGCTGTTATTTGTCATCGATGAAAAAAATAATTCTATCGAATTATCGGATAAAGGGGTAGAATTTTTGTCCAAAGATACCGAACCCGATTTCTTTATTTTACCCAATATCAGCGAAGAAATAGGTAAAATAGATCAATCTGATGCCGACAGTACGGAAAAAGCGACTCAAAAAGACAAATTGTTTAGAGAATATGCCGCCAAAACCGAACGTTTACATACACTTAACCAATTGCTCAAAGCTTATACCCTCTTTGAAAAAGATGTCGAATATGTCGTTTTGGACGGTCAAGTCAAAATTGTAGATGAACAAACCGGACGTATTATGGAAGGACGTCGCTATTCAGACGGACTACATCAAGCTATCGAAGCCAAAGAAAACGTCAAAATCGAAGATGCTACCCAAACCTATGCCACGGTTACTTTGCAAAATTTCTTCCGTATGTACCGCAAATTGGCAGGTATGACGGGTACCGCTATTACAGAAGCTGGCGAATTTTGGGATATTTATAAATTAGACGTAGTAGAAGTGCCGACTAACAAACCTTTGGCACGTATTGACAAAGACGATAAAATCTACAAAACCAAGCGTGAAAAATACAACGCTATTATTCAGGAAATTCAAGAACTGACCCAACAAGGCAGACCTGTTTTGGTCGGTACCACCTCGGTTGAAACTTCCGAATTGTTAAGCAAAATGTTGAATATTGTAAAAATTCCGCACAATGTTTTGAACGCTAAACAACACAAACGCGAAGCGGAAATAGTAGCCGATGCCGGCAAATCGGGTGTTGTAACCATTGCTACCAATATGGCGGGACGTGGAACAGACATCAAACTGACACCGGAAGTTGTCAAAGCCGGCGGCTTGGGTATCATCGGTACCGAACGCCACGACTCCAGACGGGTTGACAGACAGTTGCGCGGTCGCGCCGGTCGTCAAGGCGACCCGGGTTCTTCGCAGTTTTATGTATCTTTGGAAGATAATCTGATGCGTCTGTTCGGGTCCGAAAAAATAGCCAAAATTATGGACCGCTTGGGAATGAAAGAAGGTGATGTAATTCAACATCCGATGATTTCAAAATCCATAGAACGCGCCCAAAAGAAAGTAGAAGAAAATAATTTCGGCATTCGTAAACGATTGCTCGAATACGACGACGTGATGAATGCCCAACGCGAATTGGTCTATAAACGTCGCCGACACGCACTCGAAGGCGAACGTCTCAAAGTAGATATAGCCAATATGATTTACGAAGCCATCGAAACACTGGTTGAACTAACCAAACCGGCAAAAGATTACGAAGGTTTTGAAAAAGAATTAATTACCACATTTGCTATCAATTCGCCGGTTAGCAAAGACGAATTTTTATCGCTATCCGACAAAGAATTAATTGACAAACTTTACGAAACTGCCACCAAACATTATAAAGAAAAAATTGCCCGTTCGGCACAAATAGCCTTTCCGGTTATCAAGCAAGTATATGAAAATGAAGGCGACCGTTACAAACGTATCGTTGTACCCTTTACCGACGGAACACGCGAAATAAAAGTTACTACGGACCTGAAAGAAGCCTATGAATCCGAAGGAAAAAAACTGGTCGATGATTTTGAAAAAAATATTTCGCTTGCCATCATCGACGAAGCTTGGAAAGAACATTTACACAAAATGGACCAACTGAAAACTTCGGTACAAATGGCATCTTACGAACAAAAAGACCCGGTGTTGATTTACAAATTTGAAGCTTTCGAATTGTTTAGAAATATGTTGGACAAAGTCAATAAAGACGTGCTATCGTTCTTATTCAAAGGCGACTTGCCGACACAGGACCCTAATCAAGTTCATGAAGCCCGTCAACAGCAACGCCGTAAACCCAAATACACCGAAAGCCGCACCGACAATATTCCGTCACTCGAAGAAATGGCTGCCAACAACCGTCAAGCTATGCAAAGCGGACAAAAACAAGAAATCACATCGCCTATCCGTAAAGGTAAAACTTACGGACGAAATGAAATAGTAACCATACTAAACGTCAATAACGGCGAGAAAAAACAAATCAAATACAAAAAAGCCCGTCCGTTCTTACAAAACGGCGAATGGGTGATTCAAGATTAATATCCATAGTATTATAATGTGAAAAAGGACTCCGGTTTGGTGTCCTTTTTTATTTATTAAAATGAAAAAACCGTCGGCACATTTCCATTTTTCATTAGACACTTTCGTCTAATAACTTATTCGCATCAAAATATTTCAACACCGCTACCAAAACAAAACTTGCCAATGTCGCTACTGCTGCACCGGATATCCCCCAAAACGGAATCAAAAACCAATTTAAAACCAGATTGAGTAACGCCGCCAAAGCAGTCGCTTTAAATATTCGCCAATCTTTACGGTATGCATAAATGATAAAATGATATAAAAACGAAACATTCAAAGCCATATTTGCCAATAACAACAATACAAAAATATAAAGCTGCCCGTTGTATTGCGTTTTTCCGATGATATATAAAACCACCGGCAATAATCCCAACAACATCACACCTGTACCTATACTGTAAACAATGATTTCTTTGCGAAACTGCATAAATTTTTTCTTAAAATCCTTTTTGTTTTTATGCATAATACTTTCGACCAATCCCGGATACAAAACAGAGATTACCAAAGTAAACAAAATGATATTGAGTACATTGGCCATATTGGCAAAAAAAGCATACACCCCGACGGCTTTTTTATCCAGAAAATAATCGATGAGATAACGATCCGAAAATTCAATGGTTTTATAAGCCAAAGATCCCAAAATATATGGCAAACTCACCACCAAACCTTTGACAATCCACTGTTTGTCCAGTTTAAAATTTTGCAAGGAAATCTTATGCCTTTTAGTCCAGCTGATACCCAATGAAAACAGTAACGCCAACAAATCACCGGCTAGCCAAAACCACAACACTGTTTGGACATCAATTTGGTCGTAAACAAACAGCCAAACACTTGCGCCCAACACCCAAAACGCATTGCGAAAAAACAAATTGATATTGGCTGCCAATGGCTTTTTAAACACAAACAGCAAGCGGTAAAATTCAAAATTCAAATGTTCGGTAATCAAAACCAAATAAAACAACGGCAGATAATCTGCATCAAAACCCACCGATTTGAAAATCAAATACACCACCGGCGCCATTAAAATATACAGCAAAAAATATAAGCTAAACTGATTGAAAATAATTTTTTGCGGATTGCTGTCCGGCTCCAAAACCGCACGGTTGGCATAGCTGTAAAAGTCCATTCCCAATAAGAAAACCAGCAACAAAATCGTAGTCGCAACCAAACTGTATTCGCCGTAATCCGCTTCGGAATATCTAAAGTACAAACCGGTAAACAAAAATTTGGCAATAATCGACAATCCGCGCAAAAAGAGCAGTTTGAGTTTGGAACGGTCAAATAATTGGTTGGTCATGTAATTTTATCCTGTATTCTTTTATCCTATATATCTCTACAAACATAACAAATTATATGTAAACAGATATATTTTTTAAACAAAACAGCAATTTATATGCAAATAGATATAGTCACAAATAAACGCAATAAAAATTTTTCAGGCGCAAACACATCAATATTATTAAAAATAGGCGCAAAATAAATCACCACAATTTTAAATATAAAATATTTTTATAACGTTATAAAATTTAATCAAAAAGATTTATAGTTATCAAGATACAACCGACGTAGTTTTGCACATATAAATCATAAAAAACATATAAAAATGAAATCAATCAACAACATAGGACTTGATGTCAAACAAAGTAAAGAATTAGCCGGCGACCTCAACGATGAAGGTGCCAACGCCCTAATGAGTGACTTCATACGCGAACAAGAAAAACGCGTTTGGATATATTCGGCATTTATCGGATAATTTTTAATACACAATTATATAACAGGATACGATAAAAGTACTGCGTTTGCGGTGCTTTTTGTAAAATAAAAACGAAGTCAAAATTATTTTTACTAAAAATTTT
>JALVKK010000164.1:7033-11167 GCA_027033875.1 Flavobacteriales bacterium | reverse complement strand
ATAATTCCTCACTTCCTCAAAAAAAATCAAATTAAAAATTAATATTAAATTTGTCTAATAATCAGAAATCTTATTAAGAATGTCAATCATAAAAGAAGTTTTAGGAAAAAAACCGAATTTTGGCAAAAATGTATTTTTAGCTGACAATGCCGTTATTATAGGCGATGTTGTTACGGGCGACTATTGCAGCATTTGGTTTGGAGCCGTACTGCGAGGTGATGTTAATTATATCAAAATAGGAGACAAAGTCAATATTCAAGACGGGGTAGTAATACACGGTACCTACAAAAAAGCAGCAACGAATATCGGCAATAATGTATCGATTGCTCACAATGCTACGGTACACGGCTGTACCATACATGACAACGTTTTAATAGGAATGAATGCTGTTATTTTAGATCATGCCGTTATCAAATCAAATGCCATTATTGCCGCAGGCTCGGTCGTAACAAAGGCTACTGTTGTTGAAAGCGGAAGTATTTACGCCGGCATTCCGGCAGTAAAAATAAAAGATATCAGTCCTGAATTAGTGCAAGGAGAAATCAATCGAATAGCTGACAGTTATATCAAATACGCTTCGTGGTATCTGCCCGACTAAGCCTAAAAATCATAATAAAAACCAAAACCGTATATACGATTGCCTTTATTGCCGAAAGTGTACATAAGACTCAAATGTGATATAGGCGAACTGTCAAAATGAATACCGGCGTCAATAACAAATCCATGTATCGCCTCATAAGATGGCGTTTTTGAAATAACATTAGCATAATTGTAACCACAACCAATATATAAACCAAACAAATATTGAGAATTTTCCTCGGAACTTAAACCCCAATTAAAATTGATTAACAACGGAGAAGCGTAACTTACTCTGGTTGGAAAACTAAGATGCCGTCCGTCACGAGAGTACCAATTTCTAAATCCTGCTCCGATTTGCGGACGTATTTCAACAGATAATGTAGCTTCGGGATTAAATTCTACAAAATTATAACGCGGTATAAAAGTTAAATTTACATCAAAACCGGTATATTTGGATGTCGTTAAATATTGTCCGGTAATTCCGGTTGTAAAATAAAACTTTTTGTAACCAAATTGCGAAAAAGACTGTAATCCTATGATAATCATCAAAAAAACAAAAACTTTTTTCATAACAATAATATTTCTTAAATATTTGCAAATGTACAAATATTTTAAGAAATTAAAATGTTTTTTCATTTTTGTGTATATACTTAGTTAAATTAACTGATAATTCTAAAAAAATTATTTTTGAGCTTGCATTCCTTTCTATATGATAAATAGCTTCGGTTATAGCATTATAAATATCTTGGATATTATTGGAATGTACAAAAGGGGCTAATTTTTTCAAATCAAACTGATTGGCACTAAAATCAAAATATACAAGGGAAGGCGCTTGATAATTTATCAACATAGCTTGACGAAAACTCTCCAAGGCAAATTGTAAAAACTGTTTTTGAGTTTCACGCCCTTTGCTTGCAATTTGTTCCGACCAAGATATGAGTTTTCTAATGGCTTGCTTGTCTTTTAGAGCCGAAAAAGCTGTTCGTACCCACGCTATAAATAATTTTTGAAAATCGTCATCGGTGTTATGAGCCTCTACAAATTGTAATACTTTATTCCAATTGCCATTAGACTGTACGGCTATTTTTACGGCTTGTTCCGGCTTTAATTCAAAACGTTTTAACAATTCTTGCTTTATTTCCTCAACCGGAATCAAATTAAACCGGTGTACTTGACACCGACTGATAATGGTTGATATGATATTGTCTGTTTTTTCGGCTATCAGAATAAACTTTGTGTCTTCGGGAGGCTCTTCTAATATTTTAAGCAATTTGTTTGCCGTTTCTTCATTCATTTTTTCAACCATCCAAATGATAATAATTTTATAACCGGCTTCGTAAGGTTTAACAGCTGCTTTTTTAAGAATAAGCTCCGCATCAGCCACTCGTATTTGACCTTGTTTTTCGGGAACGTTCAAAAATTGCATCCAATCGTACAAACTTGCATACGGATTTCGGGTTAAAAACTCACGCCATTGGGGTAAAAAAATATCACTATCCGGTTTTTTTATACTTCCTGAAACCGTCGGATAGATAAAATGCAAGTCGGGGTGAATAAACTTACGAACTTTATTTTGACAATTTTGATTGTCGCCACAGAGCAACTTGTCGGCAAAAGCCAAAGCCATCGGCAAAGTCCCGACACCCTCTTCGCCTACAAATAATTGTGTATTCGGCACACGCTCGCTTGCTATGACTTTCTGAAAATAATCTTTTAAAAATGTCTGCCCTATGATCTTTTGAAAATCCATACTACAAAGATACGAATAAGTAGTTGAAAGTAAAAAATTATATTTCGGCAAGCTCAATAACCTAAGTTGAAAGTTTGTAGAAACGAAATGCATTTTGCCTGACAGTAGCGAGTAACAAGTATCATACAACAAGTGTTTTTAAAAAAATAAAAAGTAAATCGCTGAGTGCCTCCGACTTACGTCGGGATATAGGGCCGAGAAATCTAATTTTCAATTAATCAAATTCCTCACCATCCAGCTTGGTCAACACCACTTTTTGTATCTGTTTTTGGTTGGCTTTATTTATTTTGATATGAAACTTATCATCTATATCAAATTCGTCATTCTCCTCCGGTATTTCTCCTATCTTATGCAAAATATACCCGCCCAAAGTCTCATAAGTCTCCTCTTCCGGAATACCAAGATGATATTTTTTGTTCAAATCTTCTATTTCATGTCGCCCCGACAAAATAAATGTGCGTTCGTCAATCTGTTTTTCAAACAAATCGTTTTTATCGTGTTCATCTTCTATTTCACCAAAAATCTCTTCAATGATATCTTCCAAAGTAATCAAGCCCGAAGTGCCTCCGTATTCGTCTAAAACAATGGCAATACTTTTTTTCTTTTTGGTCATTAGTTTTAGCAATTCGTGTATAGAAATCGTTTCAGGAACAAACAATACATCACGGATAATAGATTTGATTCGCTTTGGTTTTTTAAACAAATCAAATGAATGAACATAACCTGTTATATCATCAATATTATTATGAAAAACAATGATCTTTGATAAGCCGGATTCTACAAATTTATCTCTGTATTCATCAATTGTTGCTTGATCATCCAAAGCTATGATTTCGGTACGCGGAATCATAATCTCACGTGCCTTTACATCGACAAAATCAAGTGCATTATTGAGTATTTCCAATTCTTTATCGGTTTCGCCTTGCTGTTGTTCGGCATGTTGCAATTTTTGTGAAATAAATTTTGATAATTCTACTTTTGTAACCGCATCTTGTACATCATCGGTTTTGGTTTTGAATAATATTTTTAAAATCCAATCGGATAAACGTAGTATAAATTGGGTTGCCGGCCAAAAAATAACATAAATAATGTAAGCCGGTATCGAAAAAAAACGTAGTAAACTGTTGGCATACAGCTGAAAAACAACTTTTGGCAAAAATTCCGCCGTAAATAAAATTATCAATGTCGAAATCAAGGTTTGAAAAAACAGTTCGTTAAAACTGCTGATAGCCGGCCAAAATTGTTTTAGATATCTAACGATTAATTCTCCGGTAAAAAATCCGTATATAACAAGTGCAACATTGTTGCCTACCAACATCGTCGTGATAAAATTGGAAGGTTTTTGGGTTAATTTTTGTAAAATTTTTCCTACAATACCTTTATTTTTTTTGTCCAATGCCAACTGCACCCGATTGGCACTGACAAAAGCAATCTCCATCCCCGAAAAAAAAGCCGATAACAACAATAAGGCGATAATGATAATAATGTCTAATTCCATATTTATCCTGCAATTATTTAGCAAATATACGATTAATTGATGATTTGATTAACTGGTTATTTGGTTAATCGATGATATGGTTATTTGATAGCTTGTGCCGACGTAGGTCGGTATCGGCGCTTCGGTACAATTTTGCTCATACTTCGCAAAATCACTCAGCGACCTACTTCGGCACATCCCCCCGACAGAAGTCGGGGGGACACTCAGTCACCTTTGTATCTGCTTCTATAGAAAGGTCATTGAGTGATCCCGATGAATCGGGATTGTATCGAAATGACCGATGTCGCACTTCGCACTTTGTCGCTTT
>JALVKK010000164.1:0-6933 GCA_027033875.1 Flavobacteriales bacterium | reverse complement strand
CCCGACAGAAGTCGGGGGGACACTCAGTCACCTTTGTATCTGCTTCTATAGAAAGGTCATTGAGTGATCCCGATGAATCGGGATTGTATCGAAATGACCGATGTCGCACTTCGCACTTTGTCGCTTTCAACTTTTCACTATTTTTACGTATATTCGTGTCAAAATTTAAATTATCATGAAACTATATCCTATCTCTCACGGCGATTTTAAACTCGACGGCGGAGCAATGTTCGGGGTTGTTCCCAAAGTTATCTGGCAACGTACCAATCCGGCTGACGAAAACAACCTCATTGAAATGACGACCCGAAGTTTACTCATAGAAGACGGCAATCGACTGATTTTGATAGATACCGGTATGGGTAATAAACAATCTGACAAATTTTTCGGTTATTACAAACCAACTAAGCGAAATATGTTTGACGAAACGCTCAAAAAATACGGTTTTCACCGCGATGATATTACAGATGTCCTTATGACACACTTGCATTTTGACCATTGTGGCGGTTCTGTTATCAAAAACGATAAAGGTTTTTACGAACCGGCATTCAAAAATGCCAAATTCTGGAGCAACGCCAAACATTGGGAATGGGCGATATATCCCAATCCGCGAGAAAAAGCCAGTTTTTTATCTGAAAACATTCTGCCTATCGAAGAAAGCGGTCAATTAAATTTTATAGACACCCCCAAAGAAGGACGTATTAATAAATCGGCTGATTTGAATTTTGAAGTACTGTTTGTTGACGGTCATACCGAAAAACAAATGTTGCCGATGATTGACTACAAAGGACAAAAAATTGTTTACATGGCTGATTTTTTACCAACAGTCGGACACATTCCGCTACCCTACGTGATGGGATACGATACCAGACCTTTGATAACCATTGACGAACGACAAGAAATATTTAACCGGGCAGCCGACGAAAATTGGTTATTGTTCTTAGAACATGACCCTTATCACGAAATTTGTACATTAAAACACACCGAAAAAGGTGTTCGTTTGGATAAAATTTTTAAATTTGACGAAATTATTAATGATTAAAAACTTAATAAAATGAATAATTTAAAATTACTAGCTCTTTCACTGGTTGTAGGATTAATATCAGCAAGCTGTGGAACTACTCAAAAAACAGTACAAGACAAACAAAACAAAACAGTCAATACTGTTCAAGCACCAAAACCATTACCTCAAAAATTTGCATCTGTTTACAAAGATGAAGATTTGAAAAATTGGCAACATACCAACCCGTTTGACAGTCACATGCCCGGTATGAGTACCGAAAAAGCCTATCAAGAATTGTTAAAAGGCAAACCGGCTACAACTGTTATTGTTGCTGTGGTCGATGCGGGTATTGATATTAATCACCCCGATTTGAAAGATATAATATGGACCAACAAAGGAGAAATCCCTAATAACGGCATTGATGATGACAATAACGGTTACGTTGATGACGTTCACGGCTGGAATTTTTTGGGCGCAACAGACGGCAAAATGGCCGGTCCCGAACAATTGGAAATGACCAGAATTGTAGCCAAATATCGTAAACAATGGAAAGATTTACCGATTGACAGTATAGGTCCCGATGACCAATATATGTATAAATTATATCAACGCGCCGAAAAAGAATTGGCAAAAAAATTAAAAGAATTAGAAAGTTTAAAAGCACAATACTCCCAATACAGTACTATGTATGAAAGTGCCGTAAAATCGTTGAAAGAAGCATTGGGAACAGACAAATTGACCAAAGAAGCCGTTGAAAATTTTAAAACAGATAACGCTATGGTCAAGCAAGCGCAACAAATGTATTTGGGTGGTGTCGGAGACCGTTTAAAAAGATTTAAAAAATATATAGACGGGCAAGAAAAATATAATTTGAATCTCGATTTTAAGGGTCGCGTTCAAGGAGATGATCCCGATAATATCAACGATAGAAATTACGGTAACAACAATGTTATTCCGCCCGAAGCTGACGAACTGCACGCCACACACGTTGCCGGTATTATTGCTCAGTTGAGACACAACGGTATCGGCGGAGACGGGGTTGCCGACCATGTTTTGATTATGCCGGTCCGAACGGTTCCAGACGGCGATGAATACGACAAAGATGTAGCCTTGGCTTTCAGATATGCCGTTGACAACGGTGCTAAAGTCATCAATACCAGTTTCGGTAAATATTACAGCCCGCACAAAGACTGGGTTTGGGACGCTATCAAATATGCCGCCGACCACGATGTTTTGATCGTCAATGCTGCCGGTAACGAAGGTAAAGATATGGATCAATACAATGATAAAATTTCATATCCCAATGACGGCGATGTCCCCGGTAAAGAAATTTCGGACAATTTCTTAAACGTCGGTGCTATCGGACCGATGTACGGTGCTAACATGATTGCGCCTTTCAGCAACTACGGCAAAAAAACCGTTGATATTTTCTCACCGGGTATGAAAATCTATGCCTCTGTGCCTTTCGGAAAATATAAATTCTTGCAAGGCACTTCTATGGCTTCCCCTGATGTTGCCGGTGTCGCCGCTTTGATTCGTTCACGTTTTCCAAAATTAACCGCATCGGAAGTTAAACATATCATTATGGATTCAGGTTTATCTCCCCAAATTATGGTTATCAAACCCGAAGAAGATGATTATGAAGGCGAACCTAAATTGGTCAAATTTGATACCTTGAGCAAATCCGGTAAAATGGTCAATGTTTACAATGCTGTTTTATTAGCCGAAGAACTCTCAAAACAAAAACAAAACAATCAATAAAAGTTTTAAATATACTAACAAAAAGCCGGTAATTTATGCCGGCTTTTTTCTCTTTAACTGTAACAATCAGGTACTAAATACGTCTTTTACATAAACTTTAAATTATGAAAATATCCTATCTCATCATCTTATTATTGTCGTTTTTATCCGTTCATGCGCAAAATAATCACAATAAAGTCAAACTGTTTTATGACTGTCAAGCCGATTTTTGCGAAACAACTTACATCAAACAAAATCTGGAAGAAGTTGAATTTGTCAGAGATCGAAAATACGCCGATGTACATATCATTGTTTTGTCGGAACAAAACGGTAGTGGCGGACAAGTTTTTCATTTGAATTTTATAGGTCAAAACAATTTTAAAGATGTACAACAAAAGTATGATTTTTCTATCGGCGCAGATAGTACCCAAGATATCATCAGAAAAAAATTGTTGAGATATTTGCAATTAGGCTTGGTGCCGTTTTGGTACCGAAACGGCTTGGCTGATAAAATGGAAATCAAACTGAATATAGACAAGCAAAAAAAAGAAAATGCCGATAAATGGCATCATTGGGTTTTTAAAATCGGCGGACATGCTTGGCTTAACGGCGATAGTAATTCGGGTAACCGTAACCTCAGCGGCTACGCCAAAGCAACCAAAATTGATGAACAAAACAAATTTGCTTTTAGCCTCAGATATAATACCGGACAAAATCACTACACTTATAACGGGAATAAAATCAAATCCGAAAGGGAATTTTTTTATATCAATACTTATCGCGTATGGGGTATTAACCAACATTGGTCTTATGGTATTTTCGGACAATTTAACCGGTCTAAATATAAAAATTATGCCCAATCTTACGGAACTTATGTCGGAGTGGAATACAACTTTTTTCCCTATAAAGAATCCGCCAGCAAAAGCTTAGTGATGACTTTGGAATCGGGAGGGGTTTATAACCGTTATTTTGAAAAAACCCTTTATAATCAAACCGAAGAAATCCTATGGCGTGCCAATCTGATGCTCAATGCCAATTTGGTAAAAAAATGGGGAAGTATCTATGCCGGTATTGATTATGCAACTTACCTTCACGATTTTAAATTATATAATGTCGGTTTTAATCTGGGAACCAATTTACGTATTGCCAAAGGTTTGGATTTTAACACCAATGCTTATTACGGTATCCAACACGATCAAATCAATATTGCAGCCGGCAATCTGACTTTGGAAGAAACTTTATTGGCTCAAAAACAATTACAATCCGGCTATAATTATTATTTCAGTGTAGGACTTAGCTATTCATTCGGGTCTATTTACAACAGTATAGTCAACCCGCGTTTTGACAACGACAGTAGTGGTGGCAGAACCTGTTATTGTTTTTAATACTCATCGTATAACTGACAAATTTTATCAATTACGACGCATTCTCTCAAAAAAAGTTTTGAGCAAAGCTTCACTTTCCTCAGCCAAAACGCCACCTTTTACTTCGGTTTTAGGGTGAACCTGACAATGCCAATGCTGAAAACCGCGTTGTGCATCGGCTGCACCGAAGACAATTTTACCTATTTGCGCCCAAAATGCTGCACCTGCGCACATTTGACAAGGTTCCAAAGTAACATAAAGCGTACAATCTTTTAGATATTTGCTTCCCAAATAATTGGTCGCTGCCGTAAAAGCCAACATTTCGGCATGCGCCGTTGCATCATTCAAAGTTTCTACCTGATTGTGTCCCTTGGCAATGATTTGTTCGTTACAAACAATCACTGCACCTACCGGAACTTCCCCTTTGGCTAGGGCAATTTCCGCTTCTTGTAAGGCTTTACGCATAAAATATGTATCATCAAAAGGATTGAGCATCAGTTGAGTTTTTCAGATAGTTTGATAAATTCTTGTTTTGTAGTAGCGTTCTGATACAAAATCTTATAAACAGTATCTATAATCGGCATTTTAGCTTTGCTGTCCCCTCGTTCCCGATTGATTTTATAAGCCGATTCGACAGCATAATAGCCTTCGGCTACCATCCGCATCTCTGCCATGGCGCTGCGTACTGTATAGCCTTTACCAATCATACTGCCAAAAGTCCGGTTACGACTAAATATAGAATATGCCGTTACCAATAAATCGCCTAAATAAGCAGAATTGTCAATATTACGCTTGCGTTTATCAACATTCTTTTTGATAAATTTTTTCATCTCCCTAATGGAATTTGAAATTAAAACTGCTTGATAATTATCGCCATACCCCAAACCATGAGCGATACCGGAAGCTATGGCATATACGTTTTTTAAAACCGCTGCCCATTCTATACCGAATACATCTTTGGAATAAGTCGTTTTGATATACCATGAATTTAACAATTCGGACATTTGTTTGGCTACAGATTTGCGTTTGGAAGCTATGGTCAAATATGACAAACGTTCCATAGCTACCTCTTCGGCATGACAAGGTCCGGCAATAACACCTAGATTTTTTTCGGGAATACCATGATATTCTTTTAAATGTTCGCCTAATATTAATAAAGACTCCGGAACAATACCCTTAACCGCCGAAAAAACAATTTTATCTTTCAAATCAACCGTTATTTTATCTAATTCAGCTTTCACAAAAGCCGACGGAATGGCAATAATTATCGTATCGGCATAAGATATCACCTCGTTGATATCGTTACTGATATGAATTTGATCGGGATTGAACAAAACTTGACGTAAATATTTGGGATTATGACGATGCAATTTAAAATGTTCCAAAGTATAAGCGCTTCTGACATACCATGCTACTTCTTTCAAATTTTCAGTTAGCATTTTAACAATAGCAGTTGCCCAACTACCGCTACCCAATACAGCTACTTTGTGTTTGTTTTTTTTCATGGTTTGTTTTTTTTGGACAACAAATATAGTTAATCTTAGTTAAAAGTTGAAGGTTGAAAGTTGAAAGTTCAGGACAAACGCACTATAAAAAATTAAAATATTTCTTTTAGCCCCGTAGGGGCATCCTGTTTGTAGTAGAATATAATGCCATCACAATACAATAAAGCCCCATCGGGGCGACCTAATAAAATTATCAATAATGCATAATAGGTCGCTCCTACGGAGCCATTTGTTATCATTAACTTGTCTTGCTACAAACGGTACGCTCCTACGGAGCTGATATTAAGAAATTTGCAAGTCATTACAATTTGATTAAACTAACATTTTATGAAATTCTCAAATAATATATACATATGGTTCGTCTGTCCTAGTAGAAAGTTTTTATGTTGAGTGTCCGGTAGAGAGTTATAGTACGAAGTTGTAAATAATGATTAAAGAACGAAGCATTCTACAAAGCACAAATAATCCTCATTTGCTCAAGTTAATAGCAGTATTTCAGTATGAAGTAACAAACATTATCAACGAACAAAGTAATCTTTGATGCAGATAAAATCCTCAATTCATCAAATAACCGATTAACCAGATAACCAGATAACCAATTAACCAAAAAATAGTATCTTTGTTAAATAGAAACACAGAGTTTTTATTACTTTCTGTTTCAACAAAAAAATCACATAAATGAAATACAATAGAATCCTTCTCAAACTAAGTGGCGAATCGTTAATGGGTGATAAATCCTACGGTATTGACCCGGACAAAGTCAATGAATTTGTACAAGAAATCAAAACAATTTACGACAAAGGTATTGAAATCGGTTTGGTCATTGGTGGCGGTAATATTTTTAGAGGTTTATCAGCTGCCGGTCAACAAATGAATCGTACACAAGGTGATTTTATGGGTATGCTTGCTACGGTTATCAACGGTATGGCGTTGCAAAGTGTCTTGCTTCAAAACGGTATTGATACCGAATTGTTAAGCGGTATCAAAATTGACAAAATTGCTGACGAAGTAACTCCGCTTAAAGCCAAGCAAGCCTTATCATCGGGGAAAATTGTTATTTTTTCGGGCGGCACCGGCAATCCGTTTTTTACCACCGACACCGGAGCGGTTTTACGAGCTTTGGAAATAGATGCAAATGCCATACTCAAAGGAACGCGAGTAGATGGTATATATGACAAAGACCCCGAAAAATATCCGGATGCCGTCAAATATGAAAAAATAACTTATGATGAAGCTCTTGAAAAAAATCTTAAAATCATGGATAGCACGGCATTTGCCTTGGCTAAGGACAACCGCTTGCCTATTATGGTATTTGATATGAATA
>JALVKK010000163.1 GCA_027033875.1 Flavobacteriales bacterium | reverse complement strand
GCATCGGATCAAGTAATTATTGAGGCAAAAGGTTCATATATCATCATTAAACGAGTCAATGAAAATTTGCGATTAATGTTATTGTCCGGCGAAAATTCTAAATTGGGATTGTTGCTATTATATGTAGATAATGCGATTTCTCGAATCAATAAAATTTTTGAATAATAAATAATCACAAAATAATCTAATATGGAAACCAATTTAATGGAATTAACCGAAAGGTTATTAAATCATATCCCTGAGAGTCTTCGTCTAACCGATGATGATATTAAAGTATTGAACAGTCATGCAGACTTTTTTGTATCAAAAGCCGATGTAATCAAAAATGATTTTTACGATATTTTGTTTGGAAATGAAACGACTCGTAGTGTATTCAAAGAAGGCGAGCGTCCAATACGCGAAAAATCTTTGGTTGAGTGGGTAGTCAAAACGGTCGGTGGTAATTTTGATAAAAATTATTGGGCTTGGCAAACTTTTGTCGGGATATTGCATATCAAGCGTAAAGTCAGAAATGACTATATGATAATCATGATGCATCGCGTATCCGATTTGGTTGTAAGTGAAGCCTATAAAGATTTGCCGGCTGACGAAGCCAGCAGACTTAAAACAGCTTGGCTCAAAGTGGCGGCTATAGTATTGTCACTGATATCCGAATCGTATCATTATTTTTATTTGGTTGCCATTAGTCAAACAACCGGTATCAATCTCAATCTGCTCGACAACTTAGTGCGTGTGGAAGTTGATAATTTGGTTGAAGCCAATCAAAAATACAGACTAAAATAATTAACACAATCAACAAATTTATCACAATTAAATTTCAAACTAACATTTTAAAAAATTAAAATTATGGGATTATTCGGCACATCATTTAAACTGACACCGGAACAAAAAGAGTTGTACTATGAATCTTTAAAAGATTTATACAAAATTTTAGGTCAAAATTATAAAGCTAGTGCTTTGTTGTTTGATAATTTAAAAGTTTTGGAGTTACATACCGATAATAAAATTGTTAAAAAAGATTTTGAAAAATTGAATATTGAAATTGTTAAACGAATCAAAAAATTAAAGTCTGACAATTTGGAGATTATTGATTTGGTATATCCGTTTGAAACAATGATTCTTTCTTTACAAGATAATTTTATTACGATAGTACACGGTGAAAAATATATCTTTTCTTTTTTGTGTACAAAAAACGATTTGAATATTGGCTCCATATATAATATAGTACTTCCCAAAGCAACTGAAATGATAAGTCAGCTGGAAGACATAGAAAAAGAAGAAATAGTGGAACAAAATCAAGATTTTGATGATCAAAACTTTTAAAATTAATTATTATGAATCTCGATAAATTAAATAAAGGAATTGAAAATTTAAGAAAAAATATAGGAGAAGCTTTAATCGAATCCGGTATTTGGGCCTCCGGAACCGGAACACCGATTACGGGATTTCAACTTGACCCGCAAATAGTACCATTTTTTGATCAAACAACAGATTATTTGTCCAAAATTTTAAATAAAACCAATTTGCCCGAATTGGACGACTTTTATATTTTGGAACTGAAAGACAATAAAATGGTTATTATTTTGTTATTTCCGGAAGGTTTTCAATGGGGTATTCTTGCCGATAAAACAAAACTAAATTTAGGTATGTTACACGGTATCGCTATCCCGCAAGCCAAAAAGAATTTTTATGAAGCCTACGAAGATTAATTATTATTCTTTCTCAAATTAAATTATAATTATGCCTCCGAATATATATCGGGGGTATATTTTTTTGACATACAAGTTGATAATATCTTGTATATTATTTTCCGTTTATTATTTTTATACTTTAATAATAAGTGAAATATCGGGCTATAATTCGTTTTTTTTTGTTAAATTTGGTCAGTTTTAATAAAAAAAATAGATTTTATGGATTTTTCACTTACAGAAGAACAATTGATGATAAAAGAAGCCGCAAAGGATTTTGCAAATCTGGAATTGTTACCCGGTGTTATTGAACGCGACGAAAAACAATATTTTCCACCGGAATTACGACAAAAAATGGCTGAGATGGGTTTTATGGGCATTATGGTCGATCCTAAATACGGCGGTAGCGGTATGGATACCGTATCCTATGTTAATATTATGGAAGAACTCTCCAAAGTAGAAGCCTCTGCCGGTGTAATTGTAAGCGTAAATAATTCTTTGGTTACTTGGGGAATAGAACATTACGGAACAGAAGAACAAAAACAAAAATATCTGATACCTTTGGCAACAGGCAAAAAATTAGGTGCTTTTGCTTTGAGCGAACCCGAAGCCGGTAGTGATGCCACACACCAACGTACGACGGCTAAGGATATGGGAGATTACTATTTATTGAACGGTGTAAAAAACTGGATAACCAATGGCGGAACCGCCGATATTTTTTTGGTGATAGCGCATACACATCCCGAAAAAGGGCATCGTGGCATCAATGCATTTATAGTTGAAAAAGAATGGGAAGGTTTTACGGTTGGTCCTAAGGAAAATAAAATGGGTATCCGTGCTTCCGATACGCATTCTTTGATTTTTCAAGATGTCAAAGTGCCGAAAGAAAACAGAATAGGTGAAGACGGTTTCGGGTTTAAATTTGCCATGAAAACTCTCTCCGGCGGACGTATAGGTATTGCTGCACAAGCCCTTGGTATTGCACAAGGGGCTTACGAACGGGCTTTGCAATATTCCAAAGAACGGGAAGCATTCGGCAAACCTATTTCGTATCACCAATCTATTGCTTTTAAATTGGCGGATATGAAAACAGAAATCGATGCCGCCCGTCATTTGATTATGAAAGCCGCTTGGGATAAAGATCAAGGCAACAGTTATGATTTGAGCGGTGCCATGGCAAAATATTTTGCCGCCGAAATGGCTATGCGGGTAACAACCGAAGCGGTACAAATACACGGGGGCTACGGCTATGTCAAAGAATATCACGTAGAACGAATGATGCGTGATGCTAAAATTACCCAAATATATGAAGGGACTTCGGAAATTCAACAAATTGTTATTTCAAGAGCTATTTTGAAAGAAAAAATCAGATAATTATTAAAATCTTATCAACAAAAGCTGACATAAAAAAGTCAGCTTTTTTTATACATTTTTTTCAAACGTGCATATAAAAAAGGTGAATACTGCAAGATATATCTTTTGATAAAAGGTAATAAAGTATTGCCTGATAAAAAACAAGCGTATTTGTCGGTCATTTCTTTGACAAAGTCTTTGGTTTGGTCGATAAGCCGATCATCACCTGTCTGCAATGCCATAGCCGACAGTTCTTTTAGATATAAAAAGAATCCGGCTGTAAATGCCGATTGTTTACCGGTCAATTCCGGATACAAAAACAAATGTTGCATATCGATTAAACTTTGTTTAAAACCTTTGATATGAGCTTGTGTGGGTTTCTGTTGTGTGATAGAGTTTTGACGGATGATATAATGGTAAGGCGCAAATAAATGATTATTTACTTTTTCTGCAAGAAAAATAGCCCGAAAAACCATGGATAAATCTTCATAATAACCTGAGGAAAATTGCAAATTGTGTTTGTTGATAAATTCTGTTCGCCATAGTTTGGCACAAGCTTTGGGTTCCAACAAAAATCCGGCATTATAGTATTCTATACCGGTTTTAGGTTGCGAAAAAGGTGGCAGATCGGGTGGCATCACTTTCTTGTTGCCGTTGCGGTGTACGATATGCTGTGCTTGCAGAATATCAAGTTGTTCAGCACGGGCTTTGTCGTACAAAACTTCAAGACCGTTTGGGTGAAGATAATCGTCACTATCCAAAAAAAATAAATATTCGCCAGCGGCAATTTTTATTCCCGAATTGCGTGCCGGTCCCAAACCCGTATTTTCGCTATGTGTAATTACTTCTACACGGTTATCTTGCATTTTGTATTGTTGCAATAAAACAGGTGTTTTGTCCGTAGAGCTATCGTCTATCAAAATAATCTCCAATTCTTCCAAACTTTGATTAAGAGTCGAATCAACGGCTTTTTGCAAATAATTTTCGGAATTGTAACAAGGTATAATAATAGAAACTTTTGGCTTGTGGTACATCTTACATTTTTTTTATTCAATACTTTCGATATAATTCACTTCGGGCTGTAATCGTATATCGTATTTGTCTTGAATATCGGTTATAATCATTTCAGCTAATTTTTTTATATCCCGACCGGTAGCCATGCCGTAATTGACTAATACCAGAGCTTGTTTCGGATGCACACCGGCATCACCTAAACGTTTAGCCTTCCACCCGGCTTGATCGATGAGCCAACCGGCAGGGATTTTAAGCCTATCTTTTAAATCTGTTTCGTAATACGGTATTTTTGGATATACCGCTTGTAATTCTTTCAGTTTATCAATTTTAATATAAGGATTTTTAAAAAAACTACCGGCATTACCCGTAATTTTCGGGTCGGGTAATTTTGATCGGCGTATTTCAATAACCGCTTCTGCTACATCTTTAAGTTTCGGATTGCTGATTTTTTTTCGTTCAAATATTTTTTGAATGATTCCGTAAGCCGTATTGACCCGATATTTTTTTTTATATAGTTTGAATCTAACTTTATGTATGAAATATTTGTGTTTGTTTTCAGGAAGTTTAAAAACAGAATGGCGATACCCAAAGTTACATGCATCTTTGGAGAAAGATTTTGGTTCGCAAGTAAGCATATTTACGGTATGAACTTTTTCGATAACGTTTTTGACTTCCGCACCGTAAGCTCCTATATTTTGTATAGGCGCTGCGCCTACTTTACCCGGAATAAGCGCCAAATTTTCTATACCGCCGTAATTATTATTTACCGCCCACATCACAAAGTCGTGCCAATTTTCACCTCCATTAACATCTATGATAATTTCGGTATCGTTTTCGTCAATGACTTTAATGCCTTTGATGTTGTTGTGTAAAATGATACCTTTATAATCATTGAGAAACAAGACATTGCTTCCTTCACCCAAAATTAATTTAGGCATATCCGGTAGGTCGTCGATAATAGTCAGAACTTGCTCAAGCGAATCAATTTGCGCCAGCCAATCAGCTTTAACATTTATACCGAAAGTATTGTATTTTTTTAAGGAGATGTTTTTGAGCATATATCAATATTGCTTATTGTTGTAGATTTCTACAGCTATTTTTAGCAGTTCGGCTGCTCTGCTTAAATCTTTCCGGTTGAGGACATACGCAATTCTGATTTGTTTGGTCCCTTGCCCTGCCGTAGAATAAAATCCGGCTGCAGGCGCTACCATTACCGTCTCGTTTCGATCGTTAAAATCTTCCAAAAGCCACCGGGCAAATTTTTCGGCATTATCAACCGGCAATTCGGCTATAACGTAAAACGCTCCTTTGGGTTCGGCTACTTTGATACCGTCTATTTCGTTGAGTTTTTTTACCAGTGTATCCCGACGATTTTTGTATTCGGCAATGACATCGTCAAAATAAGATTGCGGTGTGTCAACTGCAGCTTCCGAAGCAATTTGTCCAAGTGTGGGGGGGCTGAGGCGTGCTTGAGCAAATTTGATAGCGGTTTGCATCAAATCTTTGTTTTTAGATATCAAAGTACCGACTCTTGCCCCACACATACTGTAACGTTTTGATACCGAATCGATAATGATAGCGTGTTGTTTCATGTCGTCTTGGTGCAAAATGGAATGGTGTTGATTACCGTCATACACAAACTCGCGATAGACTTCGTCGGCAATGATAAAAATATCGTGTTTGAGGGCTATATCACGGAGTTGAGATATTTCATCTTTTGAATAAACATAACCGGTAGGATTGCCCGGATTGCTGTAAAGGATAGCTCTTGTTTTAGGTGTAATCAATTTTTCAAATTCGGCAATGGGCGGTAGTGCAAAATTTTCATCAATCGACGAATGAATCGGGACAACGTCAACGGCATTTTGTTTGGCAAAACCATTGTAATTGGCATAAAAGGGTTCTGGAATAATGATTTCGTCCCCCGGATCGGCTATACTTCCAATAGCCATTGCCAATGCTTCCGAACCACCTGTGGTAACAATGATATCACCGGCTGTTATATCAATATTATTTTTTTGATAATAACCGGCTAATTTTTGTCGATAAGATTCATAACCTTGCGACGGACTGTAGGCTATCAAATCCAAATCGAAATTTTTGATGGCTTTCAGTACATTGTCAGGAGTTTTAATGTCGGGTTGTCCAATGTTGAGGTGATAGACTTTTACCCCTTTTTTTTTGGCTTGGTCGGCATAAGGCACCAATTTTCTGATAGGTGATGCCGGCATATTGTGTCCTTTTTGTGATAAAACAGGCATATTGATAAAATTTAGTTGGACAAATTTAATCAATAAACTTATAATGTTTAATAGATTTCAAGATATTTTTATTAAAAATAAAAACAAGCATCAAACGCAATTTGTCTCTCCATACAAGAATCATAAGAATGTGTCATAAAGAAATATACCTTCTACCTTTTTGTTAATAAATTATTGATGCTCAGCAAGTTCTTTTTCATTGTCATAGACTATGGATTGAACAATATTTTGTATGATAAGAATATATATATTAGATTTTCGGTTACCTATATAGGATTTACGATTAATTTTACTGATTTACCACAATTCATATATGCTTTTATTTGGTATCTTTGTTTATTAGGAACTTTGAAAAGAGTATAAATATTTGTCTATCTTAAAGCAATATAAAGTGTAGGTTCAGCGAGATAAATAGATAATATCAATACTTCTAAAAGTTGTATATACCGAATTTTCAAACACAAAAGTTATGCCTGTTAGCAAAGCCGAAATCAAATATATCAGACAATTACAACAAAAAAAATATCGCAAACAATACCATACATTTGTGGTTGAAGGTTGGAAAAGTATTCGAGATTTTATCAAAGCGGGTTATATACCGCAAAAAGTTTATGCTATAAAAGAATTAAACGATTATGCCGGAACACCATCGCCGAACATAATCCAACCGAAACAGCTTAAACAACTCAGTTTTTTGCAACATCCCAAAGATGCTTTGGCGGTTTTTGAGATGAAAGATTCCGGTAATTTGCCGGCATCAGGTTTAATTTTAGCCCTTGACGACTTGCAAGACCCCGGTAATCTCGGCACGATTATTCGCACGGCAGATTGGTTTGGCGTGCGACAAATTGTTTGTTCTGAAAATACCGTAGATTGTTACAACCCGAAAGTCGTGCAAGCTACTATGGGAGCTTTAGCTAATGTATCAATCGTTTATACGGATTTGGTAACCTTTTTAAAACAAATCAATCTACCGGTTTACGGCACATTTTTGAACGGTAAAAATATATATAAAAACAGCTTGCCTCAAGAAGCTGTCATCGTAATAGGTAATGAAGGCAACGGTATCAAACCGAAAATAGCCGATGTAACGCCACACAGACTTCATATACCGCAAGCGCCCGGTGCTATAGCCGAAAGTTTAAATGCTTCAATTGCAACAGCGATTGTTTTAAATGAATTTTACAGACAATTTAGCAACTAATAATCAGGTGTCAAATCAAAAAAAAATCGTAAATTAGCTGTATCATAATCTAACATAATAAAAACATGTCTCAACAAAAACATAATCCCGCAAAAGTCATTCAAGACTTACAGTTTTTTGGCGAATTCGGTGGTGTCAATCCGTCCATTTCCGATTCTGCAACCTATACCTTTTTGAAAGCTAAAACAATGCTCGACACTTTTGAAGGCAACGCTGACGGCTGTTATCTCTATTCTCGACATACCAGTCCGAGCAACCACTATTTGAGTATGGCTTTGGCCAAAATGGAAAATACAGAATCGGCCAATGTTGCCGGCAGCGGCATGGGCGCCATTACACCGGTCATCTTACACTTGGCACATGCCGGCGACCATATCGTATCCAGCCGTACTATTTACGGTGGCACGTATGCTTTCTTAAAAAATTGGGTACCTAAATTTAATATCCAAACATCATTTGTTGATATAACGAATTTAGATAAAGTGGAAGCGGCTATCAAACCCAATACCAAACTGATTTATGCCGAAACTTTGAGCAATCCGTTACTGGAACTTGCCGATGTCGAAGCTTTGTCAAAAATTGCCCGCAAACACGGCGTAAAATTGGTTATTGACAATACTTTTACGCCTTTGATTTTTACGCCTGCCAATATGGGCGCCGATATCGTCGTACACAGTTTGACCAAATTTATCAACGGAACTAATGATACAGTCGGTGGTGTTATTTGCGGTACCAATGATTTTATCAACGATATAAAAAATGTCAACGACGGCAGTAGTATGTTACTCGGTCCGGTTATGGATAGTCTGCGGTCGGCACAAGTCTTAAAAAACTTGCGTACTTTACCTATCAGAATGATGCAACACAGTAAAAATGCGCTGTATTTAGCCGAACATTTGGAACAAGACGGTGTTAAAATCAAATATCCCGGACTTAAATCACACCCCCAACACGACTTGTTTACCAAAATGATGAACCCCGAGTTCGGTTACGGCGGTATGATTACTTTTGACCTTAAAACCGGTGAAATGGCAACCGAATTTATGGAACGTCTGCAAGACAAAAATGTAGGCTATTTAGCCGTAAGTTTAGGTTTTTATAAAACGCTGTTTAATGCCCCGGGCAAAGGTACATCAAGTGAAGTTCCCGAAGAAGAACAAGCCGAAATGGGTTTGTCTGACGGCTTAATAAGAATGTCAATAGGTCTGGATTTTGATATTGAAGACACTTATCGTAAAATGAAAGAAACACTCGTCGAAATCGGGTATTTTAAAACCGATTTGCAAGCCAACTAATCTATGATAAAATATTTTCAAAATTGGGATCAATCACTAGAACAATATATCTATCTGCATCGCTACAAAGATGCAGATAGTTTTTTAACTTGGGTAACTGTTAATGCTACATACATTAGCTTTGCTCTTTTGTTTTTACTGGTAATTTTCTATTTTTTCAATAAAAAAACAATCTATTTATATGTCGCACTAAATGCAACACTTGTCAATGGAATTACAGCGCTTATAACAGGTGTCTTAAAAGTTTTGACAGAACGTAGTCGCCCTTATAAAATAGACCCGCTTATCGAAACGCCTCTTATCAATAGCGGAGGCTATAGTTTTCCTTCCGGACATACTACCGAAGTTTTTGCTCTGTTTTTCATAATTGCATTTTTACTAAAAAATAAATTGATATATTCCATATATTTATTTTGGGCAATACTAATTGCTTATACCCGAATGGCTTTCGGAGTGCATTATCCTATTGATATTTTGGGCGGAATAGCCGTCAGCGGAATAACGGCAATAATCTGGCTAAAATATCAACCTATTAAAAAATGGTTTAAACAAATCAGCGAGTAAAAATCAAATTAAATTCCGAAGACAAATTATCATCATAACGATAACCGTCCGTATCAAAAAGTTTGAGCTCATCCGGCGTATTAATGTTGTTTAAAATAATGAACCGCGTCATCAAACCACGTGCAATTTTAGCATACAAACTAATCGTTTTGAGTACTCCGTTTTTATAATCTTTAAAGACGATATTGTAAACCGGACGTTTAAAAATTTTCTTGTCAATCACCTTAAAATATTCCTGACTTGCCAAATTGACCAAAAAATCACCAACCGGTATTTCGTCATTGAGATAATTTGTAACTTTTCGACGCCAAAACTCGTAGAGATTCTTATAATTATCAAAGGCTAATTTAGTCCCCATTTCCATACGATAAGGATATATCAAATCAAAAGGACGCAATATGCCGTACAAGCCGGACAAAATTCTAACTTTTTTGTTTAAATCAGCTAATTTTTCAACAGGCAAATTTTGCACATCTAATCCGTCATACACATTGCCGTTAAACATAAAAATCGACGGTCTGCCCGTATCGTCTGTTTGTTTTTGCCATGCTTGATATCGTTCCCAATTCAAATTGGCCAAATTATCCGATAGTTTCATCAAAACCTTGATCTCATCCGGTGATTTTTGTCGCATGACTTGTATTAATCGGGCTGCTTCATCTAAAAATATCGGTGTCTCATAAGACATTGCCGGATAATTTGATTTTAAATCGAGTTTTTTGGCTGGTGATAATACTATTTTCATTTTTAGTTGTTTAATAAATTGAGTGGTATAATCCGGTATGATTATTGTCGATTAATAGAGAACTTTATTTTTTGAGATTTTAGTTTGTTTAATTTGTCAATAATCTCTTTTTTATCACTTGTCATAGAATCTTTTTTGGCTTGCATCAAACTGTCTTTGGTCAAAATATTTTGAAACTCGTCAACACTTTGATGATACAGCCGGATTTTATCGACCGTCGCATTGAGATTGCGGGTAATTTCGTCCAATGTTTTACGGATTGTATCTGTTTCTATTTTTTTCTTATGCAATAAAAAATCCAGCCGTTTCAGATTAATTTCGGTCAATAGTAAGCGACTTTTTACCGCAGGTGTATCAATTTTTGATTTAAAATAATTGATTTTCATTTTTTTAAACAATTCCAAATCTTTTTCTGTTAAGTCAACTAACTCGTCAATACTATATGTATCTTGCTTCAAACTTTCGTAAAGTTTAAGAAAAGTCGAATTTTCTTTTACCACATCTTTTACCGGATCAATAGCTTTCAAACTTTCTGTACGTTTGATTATTTCAATATTTTTTTCTTGTTTTTTTTCAACAGCCGGCAAGTTTTTTTTTGTTTCGTTCCGGCAACTGAAAATTATTAATAAAAATATTATAAGAAATAAAGCTGTAAATCTTTTCATAATTGCAAATTAATCAAAAATTCTCGTAATATACAGCCATTTTATGATATATTTTTTATTTTAATCACAACAAAAAGTTTATATTTGCCTAAACAAGACCTACGGGGAGTGGAAACTTGTTGGGTCTGTATAGTTTTAAACAAACACAAAACAACACATGAAAAAAATACTCATTATAGGCGCTAACGGACAAATAGGCACAGACCTGTTGAGTGAACTGCGCCAAAAATACGGCAACAATCATGTAATTGCGTCCGACATTAAAGAACCTGAAATAAGTGACCAACATTTTATCTTACTTGATGCAACAGACAAGGAAGCTGTACGTCAAGCGCTCATCTCACATCAAATAGATGAAGTCTATTTGATGGCGGCTATCTTATCAGCCAATGC
>JALVKK010000162.1 GCA_027033875.1 Flavobacteriales bacterium | reverse complement strand
AACTTTCAACTCCTAGCATGACCAACAAAGTCCTCATTATCAATTTTGAAGAAATTTACCTGAAAGGTAAAAATCAAAAAATATTTATCAAACAACTGGTAAGAAATCTAAAACGTAAACTCGTAAATTATAAAGAATATCTGGACTTTTCCAAAGCACATGGTGGGTCTTATTTTATTGAAATTATCAAAGAAATTCCTGATAAATCTTTACAAAAAATAATTTTTAAAGTCAAAAACACACCGGGAATTACAGGATTTTATGTAGCAGACACTGCCGGTATAACCATGGAAGAAATAGCCGAAAAATCAGTAGCGCATACTAAAAGATATTCGGATGATTTTGACAGTTTTGCCGTCATTGCCAAACGCATCAACAAAGCGGTGCCGTTCAATTCAATGGATCTTGCCCGCCGTGTAGGTAGTGATATCAACGAACAGCTAAACAAAAAGGTAGATTTAACTAATCCTGACTTTAAACTTTATATCAAAGTGCGTGGCAAATATACCCTGATTTATTCCAAAATCATTCCCGGTATCGGTGGCTTGCCGGTCGGCACTTCGGGTAAAGCCATTGCTATGTTGTCCGGCGGTATAGATTCGCCCGTATCAACATTTATGGCCATGAATCGCGGTTTGCACATCACGGCGGCACATTTTCATTCGGTACCGAAAACATCGCCACAGTCTATTGAAAAAGTCAAAATGTTGGTTAAAAAACTAACTGATTTTCAAGGACAAATAAAGCTGTATCTGATTCCCGTTTTAGATATTCAAGAAGCTATTGCCAAACATGCCGATTCTCGTTTACGATTAATCTTACTGAGACGAATTATGCTCAAAATAGGTGAACAATTAGCAGAAACCGAAAAAGCCAAAGCCTTAATAACCGGTGATTCCTTAGGGCAAGTTGCTTCGCAAACCCTTGAAAATATGAAAGCAACGGAAGCGGTAACCGGTATGCTTGTCATTCGGCCTTTGGTAGCTTTAGACAAAAAGTTTATCATTGAAACCGCTCAAAAAATCGGCACGTTTGATATTTCCATTTTGCCACACGACGATGCTTGCGGACTGTTTACACCGAAATCACCGGAAACCAAAGCGCAACTTAAATATGTCAACGAACAATGTAACAAATTAGATGTAGAAAATTTGATTGCCGATGCTTTACAAAAAGCAGAAACCGTCATCATTTCCGACACGGACAAAATACCGGAATCTCTTTCATAATCATGATTTTTCCTAAACCACAACAAGATGAAAAATCCACTGAACGATACCGATTTACTCATTAAAATAACCAAAAAATACAGCACGCCTGTTTATGTCTATTTTGAAGATATTATAAAGCGTCAAATCCATAAATTACAAACTGCTTTTCAAAAGTTACCTTATGAGATTCATTACGCCATGAAAGCTAATGAAAATCCGGAAATCCTAAAAATTATGCATCAAAACGGTTTGGGTGTTGACGCTGTATCTATCAATGAAATCAAAAGAGCATTAACCGTTGGTTTTGCCAAAGAAAAAATTATCTATACACCGAGTTGTCCTTCCGAAAACGAACTTAAATTTGCTTTTGACCGGCAAATTCATACACATATAGGCGGTACGGAATATTTTGATTTTGTTATAAACAATTATCCTGATACCGCGATAGGTTTGCGTATCAATCCCGGAAATCATATTGGCGGGAATCAAAAAATTGCAACGGGACATAACAATTCAAAATTCGGCATTCCGGTCAATCAACTTGACATTATCAATAAATATATCGACAAAGGTTTAAAGATAGATTCGTTACATTTGCATACCGGCTCGGATGTCAAAACATGGCAAGATTTAGCGCGTTCAATTGATGTGATTTTTGAATTTGCCAAACATTTTAATCAACTGAAATATATAGACTTAGGAAGTGGTTTTAAAGTCAAATACCAAGCCGGCGACACAGAAATTGCCCTGAAAGCTTATGCCGATTATATTCAATCTAAAATCGATGCCCTAGCCTATCCTATCCGGATAAAGTTTGAACCCGGAAAATTTTTAGTCAGTGATGCCGGTGTATTGTTGGTCAAAGTCAATGTAGTCAAACAAGGATTTGATAAAAAATTTGCAGGAGTCAATTCGGGCTTTCACCATTTTATCAGACCAATGTATTATGATACCTATCACGAAATAATCAATTTGTCAAACAAAGAATCTGCTACTGAAAAATATGATGTAGTCGGTGTATTGTGTGAAGAAGATACTTTTGCACATAACAGATATCTAAGTCCGGTAAAAAAAGGCGATATTTTAATGATTAGAAATGCCGGCGCTTACGGTTATTCGATGAGTTCGATTTATAACTTGAGAGATAAGCCTAAGGAGGTTTTGGTTAGTATGAGTGGAATAAAACTAATTGAAAATTGAAAATAGAGCATTAATAATGAAGAGTGAGGAAAAATTAAAAAATGGATAATATATGAATAACGAATAACGAACAAGGAATACTGATTTTAGAAGTTAGAAATTAGATTTTAGAAGTTAGAAATAATCATCAAAAAACAAAATATTCTATGAAGCACAACAAATCATCAATTCATCATTTCATCAGTTCATCAATTCATCAAATAAATAAGTTCTTCAAACAGCAAGACCAATTAAACTTACTGATTATCATCAATTTGTTATTGTATTTATTCACACAAATTTTAATAGCTCTCAAATGGTTTTCTTTGATTTGGGTAGCCTTGCCTTATGATTGGAATATACTCGTATCAAAATGGTGGACAGCGCTAACTTACGGTTTATTTCATCAAGGATTTATAGCTTTGTTATTCAATATGCTTTTATTGTATTATTTCGGTCGAATTTTATTAGATTTTGACTCACCTAAAAAGTTTTGGGGTATATATTTTTCAGGTATTTTATTGGGTGCCGTATTTTTTCTTGCCAGCTATCAATTATTTCCTGATTTCTATGTAATTAAAGCGCCTTTGTTGGGGGCTTCTGCCGGCGTTATGGCGGTTATCACTTATATTTCAATGAAACTACCGCACTATCAAATCAAAATTAGATTTTTGGGCTTCTTCAAATTGATGCATATTTTGATTTTTTTGGTTTTGTTCAATTTGCTACAAATCCCCTTAGGTAACCCGGGGGGCTATTTTGCGCATTTGGGTGGCTTGTCTGCCGGGTTTATTTTCTTTTTAATCAATCTGAAACAAAAAGAAAATACCGCTACAAAACCTAGTATTTTCAGTATTACCAAACCCAAAAAAGAAAGAAAAATCGATGCTATTTTAGACAAAATCAGTCGTTCGGGCTACGAAAGTTTGACGGATGAA
Source organism: Flavobacteriales bacterium (assembly GCA_027033875.1). Lineage (GTDB taxonomy): Bacteria > Bacteroidota > Bacteroidia > Flavobacteriales > Flavobacteriaceae > WGBX01. Next base: position 633 of record JALVKK010000162.1, on the reverse strand, counting down.
GAAAAAGAAGAATTGTTTAAGCAGAGTAAGAAGTAGTTGAAAGTTACACTTCGACAGGCTCAGTGACCTTAGTTGAAAGTTGAAAGCGGTATAGTGCCTAGTGGAAAGTGCGTAGAGACGTTTGATAAAACGTCTGAATTGAAAATTGAAAATGGAGAATTGAAAATTAGATTTATCACTGCGTTCGAAATGAAGCAGTTGTCATTCCGACAGAGCGAGGAACGAGCGACGAGGAATCTAAAAAAAATCTGAAATAAAAAGTGAGATTTCTCACTCCGTTCGAAATGACAAACAAAATCATATAACCAGTATCATCAAATAACCGATTAACCAAAAAACCTACTTCTCTCCTTCCCGCTTTCGTCTTTTATCTTCTTGACGTCTAAAAATAATGACAATTAATGCCAATAAGACAATACCGGTAATCATACCGCTGAATGCGTGTTTAAGCATTTCCATAATCAATAAATATTTGTTTGGGATAAGTAATTTCCGTTAAAAATAGCCCTTTTGCCGGAACTGAGAAACCGGCATTGGAACGGTCACGTGATTCGATGATTTGTTTAAAATCGTCAATCGTTATTTTATGCAAACCCACATCTACCAAAGTCCCGACTATAGCACGCACCATAT
>JALVKK010000161.1 GCA_027033875.1 Flavobacteriales bacterium | reverse complement strand
CGTCGAGATAAAACTCATTGGGTGAAACGGTTCCTGTGTAATTTCCGGCAAAATCGGTTAAATCGATATCGCCTAATCCGAAATACTTGACACTGACTCCAAAGGCACTTCTGTCATTCAATTTGTTAAAATAAGTCCCGTTTATAATTTTTATATCGTTAACCAATTGACTTAAATACGGGGTATAACTAAAAGCGAAACCCATTTTATTGTCAATCAAAACATATTTGGAAGGATTCCAAAATTGTGAAAAAGCATCGGGTGAGGTAGCTACCCCCATATCGCCCATTCCCGAACCGTGTGCATCACTCGAAATTAACATAAAAGGAACGGCTGTTGTAATAACTCTGGAATCGTTGTATTGCGCCGATATATTTAAAATATTCAATAATACAAAAACGATTATATATATTTTTTTCATAAGGTGAAAATTTTAAGAATTACAAAATTACGATTATTTCTTATAAAATGACCAATTTTTCTATTTTTTGTGCTGTTTTTCCCGATGCTGTTCGAACACTTAACTTGTAAACATATACCCCTTTTGCCAATTTGTTACCAAAATTATCACGGCCGTTCCAAGTAATATTTCTCGATAAAAATCCGTCGGTTACAACAGTTTGACGATGTTGCCAAACCGGTTTACCGCTTATGGTGTAAACTTGTATCATAACGTCCAGATTTTCAAACGGATGATTGTGATTGAACCAAAATTCCGTATAGTCCGTAAAGGGATTTGGATAATTTAATACGCGTTCCAATCTGAGGTCGGTATTTTCGACTACTTGAAAATTAATCTCAGTCGTCGCGGAGTTGTTGTAAACATCCCATGCTTTGATGTGTAAAGTATGCCAACCGGGTTTGAGATTAAACAAACGGTAACGTACATGTCCGCGTTGATAGGTATTGTTTTCAGTTTCGTAAAAATCATTTAGCACAAACACATTTGTTTGATTATCATCGAGATAAGCGGTAATATCATGTCCAATACCACCAATTGTATTGATACCGTTTTCATCATAAAGGTCGAGTAATAAATACGGATTTGCATCGGTTATACCACCCGATACAAAGTTGCGATCATTCATATAGGCTTTTAGTACCGGAGCTTTGTTGTCATCGGCTGCATTTTCATCCACACCGCCTACCGTAATAGACTCATCATAACCTATTTTTTCTTCCGTTTGGTTTACGGCATAAAAACTCAAACGTCCTTTACCGTATGTTAAGTTGATATCTTTGGGGACAACAAATTCAAAAGTAAATTGCCCGTTGATAACATCCGCTTTTCCTTGAAATATTTTGGGACCTAATTTTTCAAATTGTAAGGAATAGCCGTTATTATCATTATCTTGCACTTCATCTTGTTTATATTTATCAAAAACGACAGGATTGATAATACCGTTAAATCCGGTCATTAAATTGCCTGTGGCATCTTGAATTTCGCCTTTGATAATGATATGTTTAAGAGCTTTGAGGGTATCGGTTGGTTGATTGTTAATCGAATTTAATACAATTTTGGGTTTGGCAAATCCTAAATCAAATCCGGGATCACCCAGAAAAACAATATTATATTTTCCGTTAGTAGCATTGTTTGTAAAAGTTTTTGCCAATCGCAAAGCTTCTGCCGGATTTCTTGTAATTTCGCCGTTCATACCGGTTTTCATCCCGAACAAAGCATCGTAAAAACTCGCGTTCATAATTTTAGCATCGGAAATATAAATTTCTCTACTGGTTGAAACCATTTCCAATACACCGCCTTTGTTATTCCACAATAAATGTTCTGCGGCTGTTTCGCGTGAAGCATCGTCAAAACGGGCAAATTCGCAAGTCATAGTGGTCATCAAAGGTAGCCTGTCAAAATTGTGCAATTTGCCGACATCTTCCAAAGTCAGCATCTGCTCATGACTTAAAGTTGATTGATTACCGTGTCCGATATATGCCAATATTAATGTACCTGTCTCAAAACGGTTAAACAAATCGCGTTTGGCGTCCGGATAACGCGCACCTCCCGGTGTATTTACTTGAAAATAAGCATCTTGATAAATTTTTGCAATATTAATTTCCGGATGAACTTGTTTCAATTTTTGAGCAATGGCTTCGGTATTGGTAACAAAACCTATATCACCCGAAACATCTGCATCGTCCGACCAAAAAGTTACATAAGTTCGCCAATTTTGTTTGGTTTGTTCAGACAAATAATGTTGGTATTTTTGATATAAAACTTCAGCTTCGTCGGCGTTTCTTACCAATAAACGACCTACGGCAATATCAGGTTTTTCGGAAGCAGTCGTCAATAGACCTTCATTGTCGTCCATCATAACAAAGAAATCATCGGAGGCTATGGAGATGGTTTTGCTGAAACTTTCCAAACTTTCAAAAATCGGTACAATATTGCTGTTTTGTCCGTTTACCAACAAATTTTCGGGTATAACATTTTTAAAATCGTTGCTGGTATCACCAAACAGCATTAAAAATTTCAATTTTTTATCCGGCGTCGAAGCATTGTTATATACGTATTTAACCATATTGCGAATAGCGGCGATATCTTGTTCACCGTTACCAAACTCCTTATATATTTGCTTCAATTTTGCTACATATACATTCCATCCGTTTTGTCTGTGCATATCGGCAAATTTTTCTGCTTTATCGTACAAAAATGCCGGCGTAACAATAATGTAGTCCAAATCTTGAAATTGACCGGTATGATAAAACAAATCGTGATGCAGATTTTGATTGGCTTGCAGCGGGTGAGCAACTTTTTCGGGAGTATAATAATCCTGCGGATCGATAGCTATAAAACGTTTTTTATCTTGTTTATTAAATTTAATGTCAAAACTGTTTTGTGTGTTGTTGATATAAGCCGGATTGTAAATGTCCGTAATATCCCAAATACGGCTAATGTCGGAAGCATTGCTAAAATGATAAGCAGCTATGCCGGTTCCGGAGTCGGCATCAGGATGATAAAACCGAAACTGTTTAGCACTTTGTTTTAAATGGCAAAAAGCAGAAATATTGATATATTCCAAATACAAATGAGCATCAAAAAAACCATTGTTGTTATAGGTTAGCTTTACATTTACAGGATCACTTGATAAGTTAAGATTGCCTGATACGCTTCTGTCGGCTCCCAAAGAATAAGCACCTATCGAATTGATAACCCCTTGACCGACCGATTGACCGTTGATATATACATTGAATGATGTATGTGCGGTATTGGTAGCGGCTTTTACTTTGTAATATACCGGTTTTGACAGGTCTCTGTTGTCAAAATCAAAAGAATAGGTTTTGGTATTGCTTTCGTTTAAGTCCAAAGCTTCGTCAAAAACTTTTCGGCCTATATTGGTAAAAATAGTTTTATCTTTTTCATAAAATTTATATGCCAAATAATCATTAAAAGTTTCTGTCGGCGTACCTGCCGGTTCTTGATAGGCTTGAATACGTTTACCGTTTTGGTTATCTATTTGAACATAATAATAAGTATCGTCAGTATAAATATTGAGATTTGAATCGTATTCATCAGACCATTCTTTATCACTTTGAGCGTAAAATAAAATATAATCATTATCGTCAAAACTGTTGTCTTGTTCGCCTACTACTTCAATAGATACTTCCGCAATATCTTCGGGGTAAGTCGTGCTGTTGAGCAAAGGCATGACTTTACCGCCGTTACCGAAAATTTTAATTTTATGAGGATTTAAGTTGTCAACATCTATACCTAAACTTTTTAAAAAAGATTTATCGAGTTTGTAAACACCGGATTTGTCAATTTTAAATTTATACCACTTTCCGGTTGCCCACCGGCTGTCGTAGATATTTTGAACGTGAGGCTGTCTGTTTTGAGGTTGGTAAGTATATTGTAAATCAAAACTGTCCAGTTTAAAATATTGCCCGTTTTTTCGGATAATGGTGTTGATTTCAAAGGTAGCAAAAATATCATCACGGGCATAAGATGTTTTTAGGTCCGGTTGAAAAGAATTTTTTATTCGGTTTAATTTTAATTT
>JALVKK010000160.1 GCA_027033875.1 Flavobacteriales bacterium | reverse complement strand
CCATATTCAGCTCGTCACTCTTTGACAATCAAGTCAATGCTTTTTTAACCGGTTTGTTTTTAAGTTTCTTGTTTTACTACGGATTGGAAGGGCTGGGTAGTTTTAATTTACTGGGCGGATTAGATTTATTTTTCAAAAAATTAAGCTTTGACTTCCATTATCAGAATCTGGTTAAAGGCTTAATCAAGCTGTCCGATATAGTTTATTTGTTGAGTATCACCGTATTATTTATCATATTGACCAATTTTAATTTACAAAAACGTATCCGGTAAGATATATCCGAAAATCAAATATGACCAATAATTTTAAACATATCATTTTATTATTAATCGGGTTAATCCTGATAAATGTCGTTTCAAATTATTTTGATGCTAAAATTGATATGACCGCCGACAAACGTTTTACCTTGTCAAAAACATCGGTAAAAGTAATTGAAGGTATCAATGAGCCTATGCAAGTTATCGTGTTATTAAAAGGCGATTTTCCTTCATATTTTAAACGGTTGGCAAATGAAACGGAAAATTTACTTCAAGATTTTCATCAGGAAAATCCTCATATAGAGTATGTTTTTATCAATCCGCTGAAAAAAGGTGATGATTATGTCAAATCACTGATTGACAAAGGTTTGCAACCGGCACAAATCAGTTTGCAAAAATCAGGAAAAATGGAGCAGGTTATGATTTTTCCTTGGGCTATACTCAAACAAGGTAAACGTGAAATGCCGGTTTCGCTCTTGACAAAAGCCTATGCTAAAAGCATAGATGAGCAAATAGAAAAAAGTATTGAAAATCTGGAATATGCTTTGACTAACGCCATACATCTGATGACTGCTGAAAAACAACAAAAAATAGCCGTCATCAAAGGCAACGGCGAATTGGACGACTTACATATCGCCGATTTTTTAAGAAGTATCGGCAAAAAATACCGCTTGGCTCCTTTTACGCTCGACAGTGTTGCCACCGAACCGGTCAAAACCTTGCACGATTTGCAAAATTACAATCTGGCTATAGTCGCCAAACCGACCGAAAAATTTAACGACAGCGAAAAATTTGTATTAGACCAATTTTTGATGAACGGCGGACGACTGATGCTACTTCTCGATATCGTCAAAGCCCATAAAGATACTTTAATGTATAGCGGTAAAACTTATGCCCTCAATGCCGAACTAAACCTGACAGATATGTTGTTTGCTTACGGTATCCGCATCAAACCGGAATTGGTAAAAGATTTGATTGCCGCACCTGTTGTACTTAAAGTCGGACAAGTGGGTAATAAACCGCAATTAGAACAATTTCCATGGTTTTACAGCCCCCTCGCTCAACCCGATAGTAAACATCCCATTGGAAAAAACTTAGATATGGTTATGCTCGATTTTGCTTGTCCGTTGGAAATCTTAAAAAATAAAACCAAAAAAACTATTCTGCTGACAAGTTCGCCTAAAACTCAATTGGTCGGGGTGCCGACAGAAATTAATTTTGACGAAATTGGCAAAAAACCGGATTTAACACAATATACTGCAGGTACACAAATTTTTGCTGCTTTGCTCGAAGGAGATTTAAAATCAGCTTTTAATCACCGAGTAAAACCAATTAAAACGGATAATGTTTTAGAAAACGGACAATCTGCCTTAATTGTAATTTCTGATGGTGATATTATTAAAAATCAAGTAGATAAGGAAAAACCACTGGCTTTAGGATTTGATAAATGGAGTAAAATAAGTTATGACAACAAACAATTTCTGCTCAATACCGTCGATTATTTAATGGATAAAAACGGGGTTATCAGTTTGAAAAACAAAGAAGTCAAACTAAAATTTCTAGATCAAAATAAAATGATAGCCGAACTACGTTTTTGGCAATGGTTAAATTTGTTGTTACCGTTAATTCTTACGGGAGTATTGGCTTTGATTTTTAACTATTGGCGTCGTAAGAAATTTACCTGATTAATTTCTATAAATCATTTTGCAAACATTCGTTTATAGAGTTTTTTCTCTCGTTTATACGCTGCCGGTTAGAAATGAAACAGGTTAAACATTGAAGCGAAAATGCATAACATCGCCGTTTTGCACGATATATTCTTTACCCTCTACACGCATTTTTCCGGCTTCTTTAACTTTTATTTCCGAACCGAATTTGATATAATCATCATACGAAATCACTTCGGCACGAATAAAGCCTTTTTCAAAATCCGTATGAATCACACCGGCTGCTTGCGGCGCCGTAGCACCGATAGGTATAGTCCAAGCACGAACTTCCTTAGGTCCCGCAGTAAAAAAAGTTTGTTGTTTGAGCAATTTGTAAACAGTTCTTATCAATTTATTGATACCGGGTTCGTCCAATCCCAAATCATCTAAAAACATTTTGCGTTCTTCATGTGTATCTAATTCCATGATGTCTGCTTCGGTAGCTGCTGCCAATATCAACATACCGGCATTTTCATCTTTAATCGCTTCTTTTACCGCCTCAACATATTTATTACCATCGGGCAAGGAACCTTCGTCAACATTGCAAAGATATAACACGGGTTTATCGGTAAGCAATTGATAATCTTTTACATATTTTCGTTCGTCATCTGTAAATTCAATAGCACGTACAGAATTACTTTTTTCGATATTTTCTTTGATTTTCAACAATATTTCATATTCTTTTTTTCCTTCTTTATCACCGGTTTGAGCTTTGCGTTTGACTTTTTCCATACGTTTTTCGACTGTTTCCAAATCTTTGAGTTGCAATTCAATATCGATTATTTCTTTATCCCGAACCGGGTCAACAGTTCCTTCAACATGTGTGATATTATTATCATCAAAACAACGTAAAACGTGTATAATGGCATCGGTTTCACGGATGTTCGCCAAAAATTTGTTTCCTAATCCTTCACCTTTGCTGGCACCTTTGACCAATCCGGCGATATCAACTATTTCTACCGTAGCCGGCACAACCCGCTCCGGTTTCACGATTTTTTCCAAAGCTTCCAATCGCGGGTCAGGTACATTAACCACCCCTACATTTGGTTCAATGGTACAAAACGGATAATTTGCCGACTGTGCTTTGGCATTGGACAAACAATTAAATAAGGTTGACTTCCCAACGTTTGGTAAACCTACAATTCCTGCTTTCATAAAAAAAGGCGTTTGAATAATTTGGGCAAATATACATCAAAAAAAACTTTTAATTTTTCATTTTCAACTTTCAACTAATATCGTATTTTAGCAAAAAAAATAAAATTATGGCAGCAACTCCATCTAACATGCTTTCTTTGGGAACTAAAGCACCTGATTTTAAATTGTACGATACCGTATCGGGAAAATATTTGACATTTAATGATGTAAAAGGCAAAAAAGGTACGGTTACGATGTTTATTTGCAATCATTGCCCATATGTATTACATGTTAATAATCAGATTGTTAGTATTGCAAATGAGTATCAAAATAAAGACATAGGCTTTGTGGCTATCAGCTCAAATGATGTAGATAACTATCCGCAAGATGCTCCGGAATTTATGACCGAACAAGCCAAAAAAACAGGTTATACTTTTCCGTATTTGTATGATGAAACACAAGAAACTGCCCTAGCCTATCAAGCGGCTTGTACACCTGATTTTTATGTGTTTGATGCTGACGACAAATTGGTTTATCGCGGTAGAATGGATGAAAGTACTCCCAAAAACAACCTGCCTAACGACGGAAAAGATTTACGACAAGCACTAGATTATCTTTTAGAAGGTAAAATTATACCTGATGAAGCTCAAAAACCGAGTATAGGCTGTAATATCAAATGGAAAAAAACACCGGGGATTGATTTACAGGATGTAAATATTAATTTTTAATTTTATATTTTTATCAATCCTTATAAAAACAATTTTTGGACGGAGATCAAAAAATAAAAACCTTTTTGCTTTTCAAAAATGATTTTGCTTTTTGTCGGGATGACAGGATTTGAACCTGCGACCTCTTCGTCCACAACGAAGCGTCCCGACAGAGGTCGGGACTACATCCGGATTTATCGG
>JALVKK010000159.1 GCA_027033875.1 Flavobacteriales bacterium | reverse complement strand
TCTTTTGTTTGTTTACCTGTTAAAAAATCAATTACAATTTTACTATTAAGTATTTCAAGAAGAGAAAAAAAATTGTATGTTAATTTATTTTCAGGTTGTTGATATGAATTTAAAAAAATATTAGTTGTCATTATTAATTATATTTTATATTACTATTATTTTGGTTAGCAATTAGCATTTTGTTTTCAATTATTTTTAAATTGATGTTTCCTTTTTTTGTTAGCACAAGTATTCAATGTTTCCATACGGTAATTACCGCCAACGGTCAATGTATGGTTTGTAGCAAATTAAAAACTCGCTAACCATTGATTTAAGCACCAAAGTTAGCAAAATTCTGCGAGTTTTCAATATATTTTTTTCAAACCATTGCAAAATTCGCAGAATTTTGCGGTGCAAGTACACGCAAACTACCCAATAAAACACAACACTTGCTATAAACTATACATAATGTTAGCGGGTCGGCGTTTTTTTATTACGAAATTAGACTATCCCCAAAATCCCGCGAAATTTTTACTTCACAACCAATTTCACAACTGATTTTTGTCCTTGTTTGTTGTAAACATAAACAAAATAAATACCTTTGACTAATCCTGATGTATCGATTTGGTATATTGAAGTACCTTGCGGGTCGTATTCGCGGATTAATATCCCTTGCAGGTTGTAAATTTCAATATCATCCAGTTCGCCGTCTATTTCAATGTTGAGCGTGTTGGTGGCAGGATTCGGATACATACGTAATCCCGCGATTTTTTCATTTTCTTTGACATCTACAAATCCTTCCGGTGATGTTAGATCACTTTCTGCGCCCAGATTATCCACAGCAGACACCTGCACGGTATGGTTGCCGGGATTTGTTACGGTAATAGTAGGATTGGTGCTTGGACTGGTGGCATAGGCAGTAGTGGTGTTGCCGTCCACATAAATATTATAATGGTCAATAGTGCCGTCTATATCGGTAGCCGGGGCAAAGGACAAGGTTACTTGGTCGCCGTTGACGCTGACGACGGATAAATTCGCGGGTGCGCTCGGTGCATCATTAACCGCATTGATATTGACGGTCATGATGTCCGCGGTGCTCCAATCGGTGCCGTCGCTAGCGCTGAATGTAAAAGTGTCCGTTCCGTTGTAGTTGGCGTTTGGGGTATAAGTCAGATTTGAGATTTCGTTCGCGGGAATTTCCTGATTGGCAGTGATGGGTGTGCCGTTGAGTTTCAAAGTTCCGTGAGTTGGTAAAGTTGGTATTTTAATTTTTGCTAGTGGATCGCTGTCATTATCGGAGTAGGTGAAATTCAAAATATTGAAAGTATAAGTTTCGTCTTCATTGACCGAAACACTGCTGTTGAAGGTTTCGGGTGGGGTGTTGGTAGCTTGTTCCGTTCCCACCGGTCCCATTTGGTTTTGGTGGGTGGCGCGGATGCGGAAAGCGTAGTCCGACAGATTGCCGCCGTGTTGGGCTATAAAATCCGCGAAATCTATCTGTCCGTATTCGTCCCAACGCCAACCGATGCGGTTGGAGCGGGGCGCCGGAAAACGGGCAATTTGGTGTCCTTCGGCGGTGTCGTTGGCATTGTAAACAAATACTTGGCAATCTTCGGGTAATTCGTTGTTGGGATTGGTTAAAGCGTTAAATCCCGCGAAATTTTGCACGGTGAGAACCGTGCCGTTGATGGTGTAATTAAAAGGAATATTTTCGATTTTTTGGTCAACCGGAACGGTTTCTTCATAAACGCGGTCGTGGAGGATTCCCCCGATTTTGAGGCGGTTGTGGAGTTTGTCCAGCGAGCGGTCGCCACTGGTACTGTTGTCTAAATTCGCGGGCAAAGTCCGTGCCGGATACCCACCATAAGTTCCATATACATAACCATCCGGTGCGATATCGGCGCGGTTATTAACCGAGCAAGTCATCAGTTGGTTATATTGTCCGGTTACATCCCCGGCGGACATGACTGTTTTGGCAGTTTCCGTACAACAAAAACTCCCATTCTGCTGGTAATCCACCTCCATGGTAAAGGTCGTGGCGTCGGTGTGGTATAAGCCCAAACCGTGTCCTTTGGCTTCGTGGGTTTCTATGATGCCATCTGATTGAACCGGATCAAGGGCTCGTACATCATAAACCGCTGTTGAGTAGCTGGTTCCATTCCCTAGCGTTCCCCCCATGGCGTCCATATTCACCTGCAACTGATACACATACCCCCGGCGGTCGTCGGCGGAATCGGGACGCCCGTTGCCGTTGTCATAAGGCGCTTGGTGGCGAACATATTTATCATAATTTACAGCAGTTAGCCCCAAATTTCCCGCGACAAAAACACTGGACGGGACATTGGCGTATTCGTTAATTTGGGTTTCGGGGTTGAGGCATTCGGTTTGGACGCTTTGTGCCCAAGAGGCTTGGGTAGAGGCGTCGTTGTCGTGACATTGGGTTTCAATGTCGCTTTTCGGTCCGTCGTAATCTATAACGGTTTTAACGGTATTGTATTTGCCGGTGGCGTATTCGGGGTTGATTTGTCCGCGCATTTTTTTGGTCGCCAATCCAAAGGCGAGGATTGCCATGGCGCGGGTGGCGTATTTGCGGGAAATCCCCCGCAACGTTCGTTGGGGCGCGGCGCGAAATTTTTCCAAAATTGGTTTTTTTTGTTCGGTGTTGGTATTAATATCGGTGTTTTCCGGTGATTTGAACGGGTTTTTAAATAATTTCATATCTAAAATGTTATTTTACATTACAAATTTATGTGTTTTTTTGTGTTTGTCAAATTTTTCGCGGGAATTTTTTAGAAATCCCCCTTTTTTGTAAGGAAATTTATTAAGCAAATCCCCCTTTGCATTTGGTCTAGCGTTTTGTCCCCCTTTATCAAGGGGGAAAGTGTGTTGAGTTTGTTTTTTAGAAAATCCCGCGAAATTTTCTGTGAAAGTCTCTCTTGATAAAGAGGGATTTAGGGAGATTTGTAATAATGAAATTCAATAAAAAGAGGAAATTTTTTTGAGCAAATCCCCCTCGCCCCCTTTATCAAGGGGGAATATAAGTTGAGTTTGTTTTTTTGAGCAAATCCCCCTTTGCATTTGGTCTAGCGTTTTGTCCCCCTTTATCAAGGGGGAAAGTGTGTTGAGTTTGTTTTTTAGAAAATCCCGCGAAATTTTCTGTGAAAGTCTCTCTTGATAAAGAGGGATTTAGGGAGATTTGTAATAATGAAATTCAATAAAAAGAGGAAATTTTTTTGAGCAAATCCCCCTTTATATTTTGCCTTGTGTTTTATCCCCCTTTATCAAGGGGAATAGATGAGAACAGGGGAAATAAGGAATGATTTTTAAAAAATTCGCGGGATTTTTAAAATTATTTATAATTCCTTTGATGAAAAAAGAATATTTGCCGGGGAAGTCCCCCTTGATAAAGGGGGATTTAGGGGGATTTGTAGAATACAATTCAAATCTCCGCGAAAGAGCAAGAGAAATGAGGAATAATCCGACAGATGCAGAAAAGAAATTATGGAATATTTTACGAACAGGGGAATTGAAAAAATACAGATTTTTGAGACAAAAAATTTTGGGAAATTACATTGCAGATTTTTATTGTTCTAAATTACAACTGATTATCGAAGTAGATGGTGGTGGGCATCAAGAAATTCGTCAAGAAAATTATGATAAAGAAAGAACCTTGTTTTTTGAGAATTTAGGGTTAATCGTTTTGCGTTTTTGGAATAATCAAGTTTTGCAAAATCCCGAAGGAGTTTATGAAAGAATTTTAGAGTTTGTGGATAGAAAGGAAGGATTAATTTAGCAAATCCCCCTCGCCCCCTTTATCAAGGGGGAATAGATGAGAACAAGGGGGAATAAGGAATAATTTTAATCAAATCCCCCTTTGTATTTTATCTTGCGTTTTGTCCCCCTTTATCAAGGGGGAAGTAAATTGAGTTTGTTTTTATAAAATCCCGCGAATTTTTCTGTGAAAGTCCCTCTTGATAAAGAGGGATTTAGGGAGATTTGTAATAATGAAATTCAATAAAAAGAGGAAATTTTTTTGAGCAAATCCCCCTAGCTCCTTTTATCAAGGGGGAATAGATGAGAACAAGGGGGAATAAGGAATAATTTTAATCAAATCCCCCTTTACATTTTATCTTATATTTTGTCCCCCTTTATCAAGGGGGAAAGTAAATTGAGTTTGTTTTTATAAAATTCCCGCGAAAAAAATTTGCCACACGCAAATCATTTCATTTACAATGAACAGGATAAAATTAACCCCAAAACAAAATGTCCCTAAAAAACAAATCGTGTGCGTTAAACCCCCTAACCCCCTTATCAGGGGGAATATTCCGCAAAATTTTTATTGGAATTTTCGCGGGATTTTTATTTTTGAATGTTTCTGTTGTAACGGCACAGGGAAATGTCGGACAGGGAAATGTTTTTCGACCGCAGGGCGGTTGGGAAAATGGTGTGCCAACGCTTATAAATACGCCGTATTTTCAGGGGCTTGGTGTTGATAATACAGACGCTAGTCCTATTTACGGAATGTCGCAAGGGTATTACAATTACACTAAAAACTGGCATAATTATAAAAATGTGACGCCGGTGGCGTTGGAACGAAAATTTGAGGGGGATGATGCAACTGCCACATCGCCTTATGTTTTCGCGGACGAATTTAACACGATTGTCGGGGCGTTGCGGGGGATTTGGAACGCGGTGAGCGGTGGCGAACATTTTTTTGGGATTAACGGCGAACCAACGAACGGGGTGCGGTTGACGGTACACGGGGAAGTGCAATTGGGAAATGGAGCTTGTCCCGATAATTGTCTCGGGACGGGATTTCCGACTAGTCCGCAGGCGGGGGAAATTTTGTTTAATACCGCTGATACGCATTTTTGGTATTATAACGGGACAAGCTGGCGCCAACTGGATACGCCGGATTGTGATAGTTGTACAGCTTACGAATACACTTGTGAGGACGATAATGATAACGACGAAACCGGTGTTTGGAATGGCGGGACAGTGGAGTGTAGTCCCGCGAATTTTGATGCAAGCGGGGGAACAGATTATATTGCAAATACGGCATCAGACACCGTTTGTTCGGCAGAGGATATGAGCACCCCGGAGGCGGAGGCGCTGTGTAGCGTTGGTGGAGCTGGAATAGATGAGGTGTGTGAGCCGGTAGTCGATCACTACGAGACGCGCTGTGATCCGGCAACGAATACGATATTTTGGTATGATGATTGCGGAGAGAAAGCTAGTGGTGGTGGTAGTCCGTTTGTTGAAGCCTGTGCGAATGGGTGTCATGATGTGGTGGATTATTCGGCGTGTTTTGTAGCGGGGACACAGATTACGATGGCTGACGGTAGTAAGAAAAATATTGAAGAGGTCCGCATCGGTGAAAAAATTCGCGGGATTTCCGGGATCAATACGGTTGTCGGGTTTCATCGTCCGTTGTTGGGCAAAAAAGCGCTGTACGCCTTTAACGACGGCGAGGCGTTTGTAACCGCCGAGCATCCGTTCCTAACCACCGACGGCTGGAAAGCCCTTGACCCAAAACTCGCGAAATCTGTACATCTGGATATCGAAATCGGGCAACTGGCAGTGGGCGACACGCTGATAACCGAGACCGGTGAAGTGAAACTGGAAAAAATTTCCCGCAAGGATTCTATCCTTTCCGCACCGGCGGGATTAATTCCTTCAACCGCTCGTTTCTCGCGGGAAGTCATTGAATCGCGGGATTTTGCACCGGCGAAAACACAACTGTATAACTTCAAACTGGACGGCGATCATACCTATATTGCTGATGGGTTTGTGGTGCATAATAAGCAGGATTGTGGTTCGGGAGGTTGTATTTGTGAAGATATTGACCAAGACGGGGAATGTGATTATTATTCATATCCTTTGGCGGGACGCACCGGGCATTGTGCCGATGCCAATAGTACGCCGTGTGCGTTTGATTCGGAGTGTCAGGATTTGTTAAGTGACCCGAATGCCACTTGTGATGGTATGATACATCCGATGCATCCGCAGTATAGTACCGGGGTGGGATTCTGTTGTGATTCGCAGAGGTGTTACAATACTACTTGTACGAAAGATGCTGATTGTAGTGTCATGGTTGGGCAAGGTTCATGGTGTGATATGTCAAATCCGCAATACACCGGTGATTATACCTGTGCTGACGGAGAAAAAGGTTGCGGAACGGGTAGCGGTTGGACTGATCCGTATGATACGGATAATTATGAGTACAATGCAACCGATTTGTTCTACGATTCACCGCGAAGTCCGAATGTAAAATTCGCGGGAATTTGTAATGATCAGGGTTGTGGGGGTGCGGAGAATGAAATAAATGTTTTTTGATGAAGGAGTATCAATTTACCGTTTTTTAGCTGACCGCTAACGGTTTCGTGTATGGTTAGTGGCGGATTTTATAGCTCTTAATTTTCATTTTAGCACTATCTTTGATTAAATGCAATATGTTGAATTTCAACGATTAACCGCCATTAACTATACACTGTGTTAGCGGTTCGGTTTTCTTTTTTTCTTTTTTTCAAATTTGCTTAAATCAATTTTACCTAATATTTTAATACCCGATACTGTTTTTTCATTTGTATTATTTAATTGTATATCTATTGCTGTATCACTTGCTTTAATAAAATATTTCATTTCGGAATTACCAAATACATTAACGTTATCGTGACCTGAAACATAACTATTGTTCTCTATAAATTTTCTTTCATTAAAAATAGTTTTTTCGATATCTGGCGAACTTGTGATTTGCAAGTTGTTAAAATTCTTTTTATATGAAACACCTACTTTATTTATAAATACATTGTCATTGATAGCGTTAAATGGGTGTAAAATTATTAAATAATCTTTTGCTCTACTTATCGCTACATTGTATATATATTCTTTTGATAACAAAGATTTTTCGTGTCCTGTAAAATAATAATTGTTAGGGTTACTAATGAAAAATACAATATCACACTCATCACCTTGAAAACCGTGAACGGTATCCGAATATATTTTTAATTTATCCGAAATACCATAAGAAGTTATCATTTTATTAAGCAAAATCGCTTGGGCTTTGTAAGGTGCAATTAATCCGATAGTCCACTCTTGATTGATGTTTACAGAATCAAAATATTTTATCATTTCAGAAACTAAAATTGCACTATAAATATGATATGAGCTGTAAAACAATTTGTTAATTTTATAAATTGAATTTTCTTTGTTTAAAGGAATGTCAATGAAAGTCACATTAGATGAAATTATATCATTCATCATATTGGGTAGTTGTTTTGCATCTTCTTTAATCCTATTGTGCTTTAATAAAGATGAATAAGAAAGTTCGCTAAAAAGTTGTCCGATTTGTGGAATACTTCGATACTGGGTGTCAAGATTTTGAATGGTATCAATAGCTCTAATGCTTTGTTCCGCAGGATTGAAGCTTTCAAGATTTACCATTTTATAAATGTTTTCATCTTGAAAATCAAAGTTCTCTAATTCCTTTTCATCAATTTCAATAACCGGTGGAATCTGTTTAGGGTCACCTGAAATAATAAATTTTGTTTCAGAATTTGTTTTTGATAATGCCATTAGGGAAAATGTGATATAATGTAAGCCAATCATAGAAGCTTCATCAAAAATAACATAATCCCAATTTCGATGTTTAAAAAGATTATAAGAAAATTGTTCTCCGTTTTTTTCACCATTAATTTCAAAATAAGGTAGTCTATGAATTGTAGTAGCAACAACATTTATGTTATGTAGAGATTCGGTTTCTAACGAATCAATGTAAATATCACTTTCTTCTAATTCTGGATCAGTTGGGCGACTCAATCGAACTGAATAAATATATTCATTGACTTCTTGTAATTTTTTGCAAATTACGTCAGCCGCTTTATTTGTTGGTGTAAGAATTAATATATTGACATTGTCTTTGTTTTTTGTGATAGAATTTATCTTATTACACAATGTTGTCGTTTTTCCGGTTCCTGGCGGGCCGTAAATAAAATTAATTGGGGGTAAAGTTTCTTGAATATTATCCCATTTATCAATGTTAATAGGATTTGTAAATGCTTTTAATAATCTATCAAGTAAGTCAATTACAGGTGTGAAATTGATTTCTACTCTGAAAATATTAGATAATTTTTGAATAGTATCATTCGGTAACGGTTCTCGGGTATAAATCAATAAATCTTGACCTTTTTTTGAAACACCTTCAACAATTATATTTTGTCTTTTACTATTTTTATAAATAAAAGAAACTTTAAAATCGTCAGCATTTTCAATTTCTGGTGAGATATATGTGCTTGCACCACGTAATAAAAAATATTTATTTCCCTTTTTGTAAGGTGTTATTTCTTGAAAATAGATAGTTTTCTGTTTTTGAGCATCTTGTTTTTCAGTATAAGTCGTTAGTAATTGTAAGTAAGATATAAACCAATCATAAGAATATTTTAAACTATTATTTAAAGAATCAGCTAATTTTTGACGTTCTTTTTTTAATTCAATTTTCTTTTTAGCAATATCAATAGCTTCTGCAAGTTCTTCGTCTTCATTAAAATCTGATAATGTATTTGATTTTTCTTTTTTATTACTTGGTTCAGTTAAAGAATCGGAAAGGTCTTCTAAACTTTCAATTACATTTTCTAAATCTTCGGTATCAATATTAGTATTATCACCTAATTTTTTTCTTTCTTTCCTACGTTTTTCTTTTTCTCTTTTTTCTTGTAAGGCTTTTAATGCTTCTTCTGCTTCTTCTACACTTTCAAATTTATTAGCAATCCTTTCTTTTTCAGTTAGGATTTCTACTGGTTTAAAATTTAATAATTCAATAAGTTCTTTTGCTTGAATATCATCTTTACTGTATACGGTAGATAATTCATTAATTGTAATTTGGTTCGGTGCTACAAAATTTCCTTCTTTTGTGACTAACCATTTTACATTTCTTAATAATTTTAAATCTGGTGAATCATAATATCGGGTTTTAAAATTATATCTACCATCAGGACGGGATGAGTATTCACATTCGCTTAAAATTTTAATTGGCAATCTCTTCAAGAGATTCCATAAAATAGTTGATTTTTCTATATTATTTATGTTATTTATAAATAATTGCAAGCTGTCAATAGTGTATGATTTTTCTTGTTCTGTGTAACTATCTTTAATTTTTTCTTCAATAATTTTAGGCAATACATTTACACCGACTTTATGTAGAAAGTCTCTTAAAAGTTGCCTATCATTTTTTTCAGTAATAAAAGAGTAGTAATCATCTAAATCGACAAATTTTGTTTCGGGTTTGTTTTCAAAATATAGTAACAAATCGTTACTTGGATAATAGATTTCACTTGCTCTGCCACGATATGTATCTTGGGCTTTTTGAGTTTTGTATGAAACAAATTCTTTGTCTTTTATTAGTTCAATAAAATCTTCCGGACGTCCTTCATCTTTCCAATATTTAAAGAATTTCTTAAAATGAGTTTCTGTATCAATTTCTCCATCATCTTCGTATAAAGGCAATATGTTGTTGTAAATTTCATCTTTTAAACTTGGTTTTTTAATTCCAAAATTTATAACAAATTCTTTGGTCTTTTCATTTTTTAATAATTCGGCATCAATAGTTTTATAAGAAGAAATAGTATTGTCTAATGGTAAAAACAAGATTTCGTGCAGTTCTTTACCATTTTTTTCAAAAGCAGCCACTGCATTACCTTCGGAATCTTTAAAAATTGGTTTTGTTTTTATATTAGTCCAATATGAACTGTTTTTTAAAAGATATTCGTATAGTTTGTGTAACCATTCATCGTCTTGTTTTTCAATGAAATCTATATCAATTTGATTGAACAACTCTTTAACTTCATACCAATCTGCAATACAATCTTCAATATATTCTCTTAATTCATCATCTTTTCCTGTCTGGTTTCTTACTAATTTTCTAAAAACCCATTTTGCATTTTTCTCATCAATCAATTGATTTAATTGTTCATCGGAAAACAAATCTAAAATAGGATTGTCTTGCGGCCAGAAAGCATTGTTTTTATCTATGTAGCCATTTATTGTAGGCAGTAATTTTTCAGTTTCAAATTTTTCTTTAATTAAATTATAAAAAGGTGCAAAGAAATTTGGCTTTTCTGAAAACCAATCAATACTATAAAAATCACTTTTTTTGTAAGGTATTATTTTTATTATATTATCATCAATAATTTTTTTTACTTTTAAAGTTAATAAGCTATCAGCAGATAATTGAGCAAGTAATTCTACCATTTGTATATTATGCTCTTTTGAACGATGTATTCTTTCTCTACTATCTGTTAATAAAAATGGGGCGTGAAAAATAAAATTCAGGTTTGTTGTTTCCTTTGTTGGGAAAAAACAAAATGCTGGTAGATGTCTAGGTTTTAACTTGCCATTTTCATTAAGAAAATAGGCGATTGAATAAGAATGATTGTGTTCAGTTACTCTCGTAAACTGAATTAGTTTTTCTTTAACGTTTTCTAATCCGATTTGTTGAAAGTATTCTATTTGTGTAAATAAAATATTGTTGATTTGTTCTTTTTCAATAACTTTTTTTGAATATTCTCCAATCTCATTTGCATCTGTTTTCCATTTTACTATTTGTAAGTTAGACAAGAAAAGGGTGGGATAAATTAATTTTTTTAGTTTTTCTAATATATCAGAATAAGCTCTTTCTTTGGGCATTTCTTCCTTATCAAAAGGAAAATAAAAAACTGTTTCATCTTGTTGTCTAAATTCTATATCATTATCTAATATTTTAGGAATAATAAATCTTTCAATTTTAAATTTAAAATCAGGGTCATAAATATGTGGTGTTTCAGTATATTGAAAAACAGCCTTAAAGCCTACGCCAAATTTTCCTATTGAAGCTTCTGTTTTATTACTGTTAGCTATTGAGGTAATAGAATTAATATGACCTAATTCGTTATTTTTTTTATCGATATCTTCTGTTTCAGGATTAGAAACACTAAAACGAATTGTGCCGTTATGTTTGAAATATAAACCTTCTTCTTTTAAATAAAATGATGATTCCGTTGCGTTAGCATCATTTGCATTTTGTAAAAGTTCATAAATAAAATGAGCTTGATCACTATATTTTTCAACAACACTATTTTTAATTCCACGCATTGAAGGTTTTTCAAGCATCTTTGCGCTTTCTTCTCTGTCTTTCGCAAGTTTATTAAACCAAATTTTATATTCTTCTTCCACAATTTTATAATTTTTGAGATTATTGTGTAGTTCTAACTGACCGCTAACGGCTCGCATATGCGACGTAGCGACTAACAATTCGCTAACCCTTGCCTTCTTGCACCAAAGATAGCAAAAATCTGCGAACTTTTTATAAAATTTTTTCCACCGCTAAAAATTCGCAGAATTTTTG
>JALVKK010000158.1 GCA_027033875.1 Flavobacteriales bacterium | reverse complement strand
AGAGAATTCAACTTTTATCATCAAAATTTCCATCTTTAAAAATGCAAATAATGTCGTTTATGTATTATTTTACGTCGTTCATATACTAAAACTTGCATTTCGTGAAAAAAACATTTTTTCAATAAAAAGTTGTTTTACTTTTGTATTAGAAATAAGGAGAAAGTGGTTTTTTCATATTTCATTGTTTTATTTGTGTTGTTAATTGAGTTAAGCTATTCATTTATTTGGATAGCTTTTCTTTTTACGGGGATTTGACTCTTTAGTTTTATTTCCGGTAGTTCAGTCGGTTGTTGTTTGGTTTCGGCTTGATATATCAAAGATTGTTCGCCAATAATGTCTTCTTTGCGTTTTATTTGTTCATCGCCACGCCAATTAAACCCGCTGAAATATTGCTTTTGCTTGATAAAATCTTTGTAAGGATAAACCGTGCCTTCCGGCTTATCATACAATCTGATTATCTTTACTTCGTCATTTTCAAATTCGATATATATATGACTCGATTTGTCTTTTTCGATACCGGTCAGTTTGCCGTCGTCTTCTCTCAAAAAATAAATAATTTCGGTATTGCCGAAAATGTCAACGGTTTTCAAACGATTTTTTACAAATTTTCCAAATAACTTTTTTCCTTTTATTTGGTTATAACCTCCGGCACTGTCTTTTTGAATAATAAAAACATCTTTGGGAATGATTAAAGAGTCCAAATGATTCAGCGAATCGTTTTGCAACAAAATACGTTCGCCCGTAATTTGACTATTGCCGCTCCAAGCAACGGGTTTGACCAAGAGTTTCATCAATTTGGTTGCACCGTTGCGATACAGTGAATCTGATTTTCCCGAAAAATCTTTTGAAAAAAAACGTACTTCGGGATAGCCCCAGAGACGGCGTTCATCTTGTTTTCCGGCGGCAACAAATTGTTTGGCTCTGATAAATAAAGTATCTTTTTCAGATACGGATACGACCAATGGTTTTTGCTTGACTCGTATCGAATCGGGTTTGATCCAGCGTTGGGCATAGCCGGCAAAGATCCAAGTTTTGTTGACCGAATCATGCAACACAACATTATCCGATGCCGTAGCGTATTCTTTAAGCCGGTCGTAAAACAGACTATCTCCTTTTATGGTTGTATGCCGGTGTTTGATAAAAGCATTTTTGACAAACCAAGATACTTTTTTTTGCGAATCGTAATGACCTTTTTCGGCGTAAATATAGCTTTCATTGTTGTATATTTTTGTCGGTCCGAAAAAATTGGAAATACCCGTATCGGTAAAGTAGTCCAATTGATATGAATCGAGTTGGTAATCCGGATTGTCAATATGAACATTGTTGATAAAACGAAATCGTTTTTCATTAAAAAAATACTTACCTATTTTACTTTTCAGAGTATTGACGCTATCTACGATGGTTCCGCCGGATGTATAATAAGCCTCTTGTTTTGTGCGGTCAAAATACAAAGTATCGGTCGTCAAATGCATTTTGGTGTCTTCGAGATAGACTTTGTCATAGGCTTCGGCAAAACTTTTGTTGCCGTCATATTTTAAATATCCGGCATTCATTCTGACGGTATCACCTTGTGTCAAACGGACGTTGCCTACGGCAATAGCCGAATTTTCAGCTTTATCGACTATCGCTTTATCACAAAAGAGCAAAGCGCCGTTATGACTGATTTTGACTTCACCTGCCAATAATTGCTTGCCGGGATATTTGTCGCTGGTAGTAGCGTGATCGGCATATAAAATATGGATATAATCCGACGAAAGCGAATCGGTTTTTTGTTGTGCCGATATGCCGGTTAAAACAATAAAAAAAAGTATAAAAAGTCTATTTTTTGTATAAAGCGGCATTATCTTCAAAAGATTTCAATTTTATTTCGGGGGTACCGAAAAGATAGGTTTCAGTTTTGCCCGAAAGATTCATTATTATTTGTTTAGTAACGCTGATGTAAACTTTTGCTTTGTCAGATGATAACAAATTTACATTTTTAATATCCGATTGGTCAGCCTTTACTTTCGATTTTTCCAGAGCTTTCAAATTCAATTGCTCAATATCGCCTTCCAATTCGCAACTTGCCGAATGATTTACTTCAATTTCAGCTGTTTTTAGATTAAATATTGCTTTTAAGTTTGCATTATCCGAAAGATTTACATTGGCTTTCGGTGCTAAAATTTCCAAATCCAAATCAGATTTTTCCAGAGCATTTAATTCTAGATTTTCTTTGATTTTCAAATCAAGTTTAGCGCCGGATTTATAATAAGATTCCAGATTCAACTTATTGAGTTCCAATTGTGTATCTGTAAAAACATGTCCTTTTTCGAGCAGTTTGATTTTGTTAAAATTCGCCGGAATATATACCGTGATTCGCAAGCGTTTTTTCTTTACAATTTCCATTGATGTCCAAAATGAAAGCACTTTGTCTTCCACTTTAAAATGAATTACATCAAACAGATTATCATCGGTCTCAACGACAACACGTGTTGTATCGGTAGCTTTCTCTAATTTGATATTAAATTTTTCTCCGACTTCAATGGCGGTAAACGGGGCTATCGTAAATTTTTTGATTAACACTTCACGATTTCCTTTGATTTTTTCTTTTTTTTGAGCAAATGCAGACAATGAGGTGATTGTCAACAGGATAAGCATTATTTTTTTCATTGGTTTCAAAAAATTTATTATTAATACTTAACAAATTTCAAGCCATAACTAAATATTCAATTCGTTGATAGCAATTAATTTTTTCAATAAACCGTCAAGTTTATCCAAAGGCAACATATTGGCGCCATCTGATTTTGCACTAGACGGGGCAAAATGAGTTTCTAAAAAAACACCATCGACACCTACTGCCATTCCGGCTTTGGCAATGGTTTCTATCAGTTCGGGTCGTCCGCCGGTAACACCGCTAGCTTGATTGGGTTGTTGCAGCGAATGTGTAATATCGAGTATCACAGGTGCAAATTGTTGCATAACGGGAATCCCTCTGAAATCAACGATTAGATCAGCATATCCGAACATTGTACCGCGTTCTGTGATTGCGACTTGTGTATTGCCTGATTGTACGACTTTATCAACGGCAAAACGCATACTTTCGGGACTCATAAATTGTCCTTTTTTCAGATTAACCACTTTACCGGTTTTGGCAGCCGCTACTACCAAATCGGTTTGACGGACCAAAAATGCCGGTATTTGCAATACGTCAACATAATAAGACGCCAAAGGTGCATCAGACGGTAAATGAATATCGGTAACTACGGGAATATCAAACCTATTGCCGACTTTTTCAAGAATTTTTAAAGCTTTTTCATCACCAATACCCGTAAAACTATCCAAACGGGAACGATTGGCTTTTTTAAAACTACCTTTAAAAATATATGGTATTTGATATTTTTCAGATAATTTTACGATGTGTTCCGCAATACGCATAGCCATCTCTTCACCTTCGATGGCACAAGGACCGGCTAATAAGAAAAAATGTTGCGAATCTGTATGTTTTATTTTGGGAATTAAATCCAAATTCATATATTTATCGGTTTAAATGATGCAGGTATAAAAGTATGAAAAATTTATCAATCACAGGAAAAATTATTTTAGTATTTAACTACATTGCGGCTTTATGGCTGTTTGCAGCTTATTTAACAGCATATTTGCCGTTTGATTTTTTATCGGTTTTATCTTTAAACAGTCTTATTTTTCCTTTATTGGTACTAATCAACGCTTTGTTTTTTGTTTATTGGTTGTTCAAATTCAAAAAATATTTATTTGTATCATTATTGGTTTTATTGATAAATTACGGCAATCTTAAAGCTTTGTATCAATGGAAAGGTAAGCATCCTCTCGAGCCGAAAGCTTTTTCTTTGATGAGTTATAATGTTCGCTTGTTTAATGCTTATCATTGGATCAAAAAAAACGGTGTTAATGTCGATATTTCCAATTATTTAAAGGACCAATATCCAGATATTTTGTTGTTACAAGAATTTAAGAATGATGAACAAACCGATTTTTTGCAATATACTTACAAACATATCATCTTAAAAGGCAAAAAACGTAAAGCCGGATTAGCGATTTATTCAA
>JALVKK010000157.1 GCA_027033875.1 Flavobacteriales bacterium | reverse complement strand
ATATAATCAAAGAAAGACAAGAAAAAGGCGACCAAAATATCTATTTGATTGAAGGCGAAAAACTGACATCGGAAACCGATTTGAACGACAAAGTACATTTGAGTGTAAAAGGCGCTGAAAAATTTGCCGAAAAATTGTATAACCGAATAAAAAATCACATCAATGAACAAAATTAATTTCATTTTATTATTTATTTTAACAATATTTATTCACGCTTGCGCACAAAAACAAAATATTATTAAGGCTGATAAAACTGTAAATTTAATTGACTATAATCGCTTAAAAACAATTAGAATTGATAATAAATACGGTAAAATACGCTATATTGAGGATAATACCACGGGGATAAATACAATTTTTGATTTTGTTACTCTTATTCAACCGCCTTTTATATACAAATTAGCAACCGCTATACCTTTAAATAAGCAATCTTTTCAAAAAGATCAGGTCTTTTTACTGACTTTTGATGCCAAAAGTGTCAAATCGGATTTAGAAACCGGAGAAGCTAAGGTCTATTGGCAATTTAAACAATCTGCAAAACAACAAGATAATATATTAGTAACAAACTCATTGACCCCAAATTGGCATACATATTACGTGCCGTTTCAGGCAGGCATGGATATTTCGGCCGAAAATTTAGCTTTGGTTATTAAGTTCGGTTTTCGACCGCAAGAATTTTTATTAAAAAATATACGCTTTTTAGCATATCCCAAAGGTACTAAACTAAGTGATTTACCCAAAACAAAAATTACTTATAAGGGCATGGAAAAAGATGCTAAGTGGCGTCAAAAAGCTTTAAAACGTATTGACAGTTTGCGTCAAACAAAATTTAAAATACAATTCATCTATAAAAATCAACCTGTTAACAACACCCTTATTCATTTAACTTTACTACGACACGATTTTGATTTCGGTGCAACTATCAGTTCAAAAGATGTGGTAAATAATACACTTGCTTACCAAAAATTAAAAGAATATTTCAATATTTGTGTGTTTGAAAATGATTTGAAAATCAGACAGTGGCAACAACCCAAACGGCGTCAAATGACCTTAGAAGCCATTGATATATTAAATAATGACGGTATTAAAGTCAAAGGACATGTTTTGATTTGGCCCGGATTTAGATATATGCCCGGGAAAATCAAAAAAAATCAAGATAATCCCGAATTGGTTAAAAAGCTCATTACTAATCATGTCAGAAGTATTTTGCGACAAACCAAAGAAAGAATTGATATTTGGGATGTGGTAAACGAAGCTTATACCAATCAAGATTTGCAACGTATAACCGGTTCTGAAAAGATTTTATATCAAGGTTTTAAAATGACTAACAACTTGCAGCCAAAAGCCAAACGTTTTGTCAATGAATACGGTATTATCAGTAAGGGAGGTATCAATCGTGTAAAACAACAATGGTATTATGATTTCATCAAACGAATTGATCAAAACACCGGTGGTTTGGTTGACGGCATTGGTATTCAAAGTCATATTGGTAATGATTTGACCCCACCGGAAAGAGTATTGGAAATTTTAGATTATTATGGCGAATTGAATAAAGAAATAGCGATATCCGAATTTACATTGGACGTTAAAGATACGGAATTGCGTAAACAATATACGCGTGATTTTATGATTGCAGCTTTTAGTCACCCTAAGCTTACCGGGTTTATTTTTTGGGGATTGCTTAAAAATGACAAAAGTAAAGTTGACTTGTTTCAGCAAGATGGCACTCCGGGAGCAATGGGACAAGCATATCTGGAATTAACCCGTAACTTGTGGCGAACCAAAATAAATCGAAAAACAGACAGACAAGGCGTACTCAACGCTAAAGGATTTGAGGGAATTTATCAATATGAAATTAATATAGACGGACAAATACACAAAGGGCAATTGCATCTTAACAAAGAAAAAGCAAATTTTATCATAAATATCAATTGATAACATAAAATATTCTTATGAAAAAATTATTAAATGTTTTTATATATGTTTTAGTCTCAACCTTTCTTTTATTGTCGTGTCAATCGATAAACACTAAAAAAAACAAACAGAAAGAAAAACCCAATATTGTTTGGATAGTAACGGAAGATATCAGTCCGATTTTATCATTTTACGGTGACCATACAGCTAAAACGCCTAATTTAGATGCTTTGGCCAAAGAAAGTATGATTTATGACAATGCCTATGCTACCGTTGGTGTTTGCGCCCCGAGTCGTTCAGCGATTATAACAGGAATGTATCCTACGAGTATCGGTACCATTCATATGCGTACCGGTAAAGATATTTTTGGTTGGGGCAAACGTGTATATTTGGACAGTACCAAAGTTAATATCCGTGATTTATCGGGTAAAAAAATACGGCAATATTCAGCTGTAATTCCGGGTAATGTCAAATGTTTTACGGAATATTTACGAAAAAACGGCTATTATTGTACCAATAATCCCAAAACAGATTATCAATTTGCGGCACCGCTTACCGCTTGGGATGAAAACTCATGGCAAGCACATTGGAAACATCGTCCCGGTAATAAACCGTTTTTTGCTGTTTTTAATATTGGAACCACTCACGAAAGTCGTTTGTGGCGAAATGAAAATTTACCTTTAACCGTTTCACCTGATTCGGTTCCCGTTCCGCCTTTTCTTCCTGATAACGCCGCCACTCGAAAAACCATTGCCCGCTTATACAGCAATGTGGAATTGATGGATAAAGAAGTTGGAATTTTTATCAAGCAACTTAAAGATGCCGGACTTTATGACAATACTATTATATTCTTTTACAGTGATCATGGCGGTCCTTTACCTCGTGAAAAACGCGAAATTTATGATACCGGATTAAAAGTTCCGTTTTTAGTCAAAGATATCAATAGCCGGCACAAAGGTAGAACCGACCGTTTGATTTCTTTTGTCGATTTGGCACCAACCGTTTTGAGTTTAACCCGGACGCCCATACCGGATTATATGGAAGGTAAAGCTTTTTTAGGAGACCGACAAGCAGCACCGCGTCAATATGTTTACGGATCGTCTGACCGTTTTGACGAATACAGCGATCGTATTCGTTCGGCACGTAGCAAACGCTATTTGTACATCAAAAACGATTATCCGGAATTGCCTAAATATAAGGATATTCATTACCGAAAACAAATTCCGATGATGCCCGTATTTTTAAAATTACACAAGGAAGCTAAACTCAATCCTATTCAAGAATCTTGGTTTCAAACTAAAAACGTGGAAGAACTTTATGACTGTCAAAAAGACCCTTATCAATTAAATGATGTGTCTGACAAACCGGAATACAAGAAAGCTTTAAATGAAATGAGACAGGCTTTACATAAACATTTGGACGGTAAAACGGATTATGGTAAAATGCCTGAGTCCGAATTGATTGCTAAAATGTGGCCGAATTATCAGCAACCGGTAACAGCAAGTGTACTCATCGAAAAAAAGAACGGAAAATATTATTTAAGTTGTCCGACTAAGGGCGCTTCTATCGCTTATTTGATTACGGATAAACCTGTCGAAAAAATCAATTTTGATGCCCGTTGGCAAGTTTATGAGCAGCCTTTAACGCTTCGAAAAGGACAGTATTTGACAACCGTTGCACAAAGAATCGGTTATAAAGAAAGTTCTTTGACAAGCAGTAATAGCAAGTAATAGCATATTATGATGTATATTTTTTTATTTTTGACTGATATTATGTATTTATTAAATAATTTTTTATTAAATTTGTACGAGAATAAAAACATATAAAAATGAAAAAAATTATATTTACTTTATTTATGTTAATCGGATTTGTGTTATCAAGTAATGCACAATCCCCAAAAGTTAAAAAACAAATCAACAAAAGAATTGAAAAGATTAATAAGCAAATTACGGCATCGAACCCATCGGCTGCTTTAACATCGGATCAAAAATCTAAGATTTTTGATTTACTGTTTCAATTGAAAAAAAAGATTAAAGAACTAAAAAAAGAACATCCGGATTCCGGAGAATTTAAAGAGTTAAAAAAAGCCGAAACCAAAAAAGTTAATAAAATTATTTTTAATAAAATATTAACCAAAGAACAAAAAGCCGCCCGAAAAGAAACAAGAAAAAAACGTAAAAAAAATAAACATCAAAAATAGTAACTATGAAAAAAATTACAATCTTATTAATGTTATTAACTGTGCCGTTTATAAACATGGCACAAACTTTTGAGTTTAATAATAGCGATGATGGTTGGAATGTTATGACCGGTTTTTCGGCTACTAACAATGCAACTTTTATGACCTTAACAACCGACCCCGGTAACGGCACAAGTAAAAATCCTTTTTTTGGAACCGTTTCCGCAGGGGTTGATACATCTCTAGGTTCTTATATAGGAATTACCTTAAAAAACAGCGATGCTGACGGACCTACTTATATGCGAGTGTCATATCCAAAACAATCAAGTGGACGTGTATTCAAAAATATTGATATTACTGCCGGTGATACTGATTTTAAAACTTATTGGATTGATTTGTCTAATTCTAATTGGACAGGTACAATGGATGATTTTAAAATTCACTTTAAAGCTACCGGAAATACAGATTATATTTTACCAACCAATTCTGTTAATATTGATATTGATAAAATTGAATTTGCAGCGCAACCCACTACAACCGAACAACATATTTATGAGTTTAATACTGACAATGATACCGAAGGTTGGGATCAAACCAATGGCACTATTTCAGGTCCCTCAAATGGTATTTTGACTTTTACACCTAACCAAAATTCTTATGCTAAGATCAAACAATTGTTACACCACGTTGACGCATCTCAATTTTCAAGAGTTCATATTACTTTGAAAAACTTATCGACAAATGATGATGTTATTCGTCTGATTTTTAATGGCGATTCAAATAATGCCATTGACCAACAAATTTCTACCAACGATTCTGATTTTGTTACCTATGATATTGATCTGAGCAGTTCAAGTGCTTGGACAGGTGATGTTTTGGTTACAATTGCTTTTAGAGATGCAGATAACCCCAATCAAGCCGGACAATCTTCCGGTACAGGTGATTTTTTAATTGATAGAATTGAATTTACCAATCAATCAGGTGTAGATAATAACACACTGTCATTTTTAGATGTATATCCTAATCCCACTACTGATTTTATTAATGTACAAACAAAAAATACTATTAGTAAAATCAATATTGTCGATATGACGGGTAAATCGATTTTTAAACAATATAATATAGATAAACCCTCTCAACGCATTGATGTTTCAAAATTTACCCCCGGCATTTATTTGATTAAAGTAGAGGACATATTTCATCATAAATCAACTCAAAAATTTATTATTTTTAAATAATTAGTTTTTTTATAAGAAGAGTAAGACTATTTGTGAAAAAGCAAATAGTCTTACTTTTTTTTTCTATTTATTATTATCTTTACCTAACAGAAATTATCAATAATATGAAAACAGTATCATTTGCCGGATTTTTTATGTTTTTTGTATTCGTAACCGCTCAAACCAATTGGCATGTTGCCGTAAATGGTTCAGATACAACCGGTGACGGCTCTATAACAGCACCTTTTGCAAGTCTGCAAAAAGCAGGCGATTTGGTTCAAGCCGGTGATACGATATTTGTACACCAGGGGACTTATTATAATTCGCAATATGGTAATGGCGATATTTGGAAAAACAATGTATTGTTATATCTCAACGCCAACGGACTACCCGGACAATATATCGTAATTATGCCTTATCCGGGCGATCATGTCATTTTAAAGTCTGATGGCAAACATAATATCTTAGTTAAGTATTCATCATATATAAAAATACAAGGGTTTGAGTTTGAAGGAGTTGGGACACAAATTACACAATCTATGGCTGATGATGCTTGGGGACTTTATAAAGATGAAAACGGTAATATCCACGATTTAGCTGCGGAATTGGGAATTGATATCAACGATCCGTCAATAAGAGGTACCGTTATCAGCAAACCGGTCTTAAACAATATTAAAAAACCGTCCTATTATAACGGGCATGGTCTAGTCTGTGCAAGATCACATCATATTATCTTTACCGAAAATATCATTCACGACTTTCCCGCTTCGGGATTGCGTGCCGATAAAAGCGATTATGTTACTATAACAAATAATGAAATTTATCATAATTCTTATTGGACCTCCGTTGGTGTAGGCGCACTCACCATTGCCACTTCCGAAGTACGTCCGGCAGGTGATACTTACGACGGAGTTAAAATCAAAATCTTAAAAAACTATATCCATGACAATGAAAACCGTTTAATTTCTTGGAACCCTTTCAAAGATTTTATCAATATGGTCATAGATGAAGGTAGTGGTATTTTTTTGACTCGTAATGCCGATACATATTCTAACGGATATTTTCTAATAGCCAATAATATTTCTAACATCAACGGGGCATCGGGTATTGTGATTCATAAAACAAATCGTGCTATTGTCGAATATAACACGGTTTACAAAAATGGTAACGATAACGATGGTCGTGCAGGTGGTATAGGTCTCAATTCTGTTCAAGATGCCGAAATTAGAAATAATATAGCCTATGCTCGTCCGGACCATTGGGCATTGTATAAAAACGGTGGTACTTTGACTAATGTGAATGTCAATAATAATGTGGTTTATAACGAAAACGGAAGTGAACCATGCCTTCGCAATTTGACTGTTACCAATCTTATCGAAGCGGATCCTCAATTTGTCGATATTGCTAATAATGATTTTCATCTTTTAAGTACATCGCCGGCTATATCTTTTGCTATTGCTACAACTTATACCAATGATGATTTTGAAGGAAATTTGAGAGATGCTCTACCGGACGCGGGCGCATTGGAATTTTTAGTTGGAAGTATCAATAAGGCTGTAACCAAATCATTTCAATTCTATCCAAATCCTGTCAATAAACAATTGATTATTAAAGGATTGAATGCAAAAAAACATACAATTAGAATCTATGACTTATCAGAAAGAATGATATTTAAACAACGCATAAAACCGGTTTCAAATGATGTTTTAATAACTTTGGATTTTTTAAAAACCGGTATTTATTCACTCGATATCGGTGGTGTTAGAAAGATGTTTATCAAAAATTGATATGTATGTTTAAACAATTCTACTTCCTGATAAATTTAGTAGTGATTTTTGCTGTTTTATTTATTTCTTGTAAAGACAAAAAATTGCAACAAATCGATAATACAAAAGTGCAAGTAGAATCGAATAAATTTGCCGGTAAACAAACCTGTAAAGAATGTCACGCCAAAGAATATGCTGAATGGGAGGGAAGTGACCACGATTTGGCTATGCAAATAGCTGATGAACATTCGGTTTTAGGAGATTTTAATAACGTCACCTACAAAAGCAAAGGTATTACTTACAAATTCTTTAAAAAAGGCGGAGATTTTTATGTCAATACCGAAGGAGAAAATGGTGAATATCAAGATTTTAAAATAGCCAATACTTTTGGCGTCAGACCATTGCAACAATATTTGATAGATTTTAGCCGGGGACGTAAACAATGCTTAACCGTTGCTTGGGATACACAAAAAAAACGATGGTTTGATGTCCAGCCCGAAGAAAGTGTACACCCGGGCGAATGGATGCACTGGACAGGCGGCAGTATGACATGGAACAATATGTGTGCCGATTGCCATTCGACCAATCTACATAAAAATTTTGACCCGGAGACAGATACATATCACACAACATACAGCGAAATAAATGTGTCTTGCGAAGCCTGTCACGGACCGGCATCAGAACACGTAGCTTATTACAGAAATTTTGAACAAAACAAATCAAAAAAGCCGCCGGTATTGTATATGGATAAAAGTACCAAAGCGCACGATTTGGTTGATAAATGTGCTCGTTGTCATGCCCGCCGGAGCCAATTAACCCCGTATTTTGATTATACCGGACACTTCCTCGACCATTACAAACCAAGCTTGATAGCACCACCGGAATATGAACAGGACGGACAAATAAAAGATGAAGACTATGTTTACGCTTCTTTTACGCAAAGTAAAATGTATCACAATAATGTGTCGTGTAGAGATTGTCATAATGTACATACATTGAAACTCAAAAAGCAGGGCAATGATTTGTGTTTGCAATGTCACGAAACGTCTTATGACAGTCCCGGACATCATTTTCATAAGCAAGGTACGCCGGAATCATTGTGTATCAACTGCCACATGACCGGACGTTATTATATGGGGGTAGATTTTCGACGTGACCACAGTTTTAGAATACCCCGCCCCGATCAAAGTGAAAAATACGGAACGCCAAACGCCTGTACAGGTTGTCATAAAGATAAATCGAACCGGTGGGCAAGTCAAGCTATTGCTAAGCATTTTGGAAAAAACAGACCGGATCATTTTTCAAACAACTTGCTCAAAGGTTATCATGAAAACTTACATGCTTTCTTACAAGTTGCAGAACAAAATCAATATCCTGCTATCAGCCGTGCTACCGCCTTATCGCAATTTGCCGGCGCCACATTATCTGCTGAAGATGTACAAGCGGTTTTGTCATATTTGCAAGACTCATCGGCACTGGTCAGGAATGAAGCCGTTTTGGGATTGGACAAGTATAATGTGCCTGCCATTACAAACAGTATTAAGGCATTGTTGAATGATTCTATTCGCTCGGTACGTATGTCGGCAGTGCGGTATTTACAATTACATAATCAGCCGGTTGACACAAATTCATCAGCCTATAAAGAATATATCACCGAACTTAAAACCAATGCCGATTTTGCTTCGGGACAACATCAGTTGGCATTGTTTTACCAATCAAAAGGTCTAACGGATAAAGCTATTGCCGCCTACGAAAAAGCCTTGCAAATAGACAATTATTTCAATATGTCGCGGATGAACTTAGCCTTGCTGTATTATCAAAAAGCTAATGTAAAAAAAGCAGAACAGCTCTATCAAACCGTTATCAAGCAAGAGCCCGAATACAGCTATCCTTATTTTATGTTAGGCTTGCTTTATAACGAAACCGGCGATAAAGATCAAGCTATGCAGTATATGGCAACAGCTTGTGAAAAGCAACCGCCCGTCAGTCGTGCTTTTTACAATTATGCTTTGATGTTGCAGGCAAAAAATAAGCATAAACAATCAGTTAAAGTACTTCAAAAAGCCTTAAAAATATTTCCCGGAGATGAAAATCTTTTGTATGTCAAATTACTCGGTGAAAAAAATGCCGGTATGACAGGCGATGCACTCAGAACTTGCCAAACATTACTACAAATCAATCCGGATAATGAGAATTACCGAAAAATATATACGGATTTGCAACAGAAATAAGATAATTGAAAATGATATTTTCGTATTATTGCCCCGCTAAAAATATTCTATATGACGATTTCACAACTGATTTCAGAAAAAGTGCAATTGCCACAAAATCAAGTTGATAGCGTATTATCTTTACTCAATGACGGCGCTACGGTACCGTTTATTTCGCGTTACCGCAAGGAAGTAACAGGCAATTTGGACGAAGTTGCCGTATATGAAATTCAAAAATTGCAAAAACAATTTGACGAATTGCAAAAGCGACAACAGACCATACTTAAGGCACTCGAAGAGCAAGGTGTTTTAACCGATGAATTGAAAACCAAAATTTTGCAGACATACGATGCTACGGCATTGGAAGATTTATATTTACCCTACAAAAAGAAACGCAAAACCAAAGCCGATGTGGCGCGTCAAAAGGGATTGGAACCGCTGGCAAAAATTATTATGGCACAACGCACCAATGATTTGTATTATCAAGCGGAAAATTTTGTCAGCAATGAGGTTGAAAGTCCCGAAGAGGCATTGGAAGGGGCGCGTCATATCATAGCCGAATGGATCAATGAAAATTTATGGGTGCGTAATGTCGTGAGGCGTGTTTACAAGCGTTCGGCATTGATTAAAACCAAAGTGGTTAAAGACAAAGATGCCGATGAAAAAGCACAAACCTATCGTGATTATTTCGATTGGGAAGAACCGCTTGCACGTACACCGTCTCACCGGTTATTGGCAATGTTACGGGCTGAAAAAGAAGGCTTTATCAGGATAAAATTGGAAGTAGATACGGATTTTTTGTTAGATAAACTGGAAAACCGGTTTATCAAAAATCATAACGAAACCGCTGAACAAATTGCGTTGGCGATTAACGATGCCTATAAACGTTTGCTGGCACCGTCTATTGCTACGGAAACGATTAATTTTTATAAAGAAAAAGCTGATATGACTGCCATAGCGGTTTTTTCAAAAAATTTACGTCAATTGTTATTAGCACCGCCCTTGGGTGAAAAACGGATATTAGCCATTGATCCGGGGTTTAGAACGGGCTGTAAAGTAGTATGTTTGGACGAGCAAGGCAATTTGTTGCACCACGGCGCTATTTTTCCGCATCCGCCACAAAACAAAAGCGTAGAAGCGGCGGCACAACTCAAATTTTGGATTGACAAATATGATATTGAAGCCATTGGTATAGGCGATGGCACGGCTTATCGGGAAACGATGCAGTTTGTCAGGCAGATAGATTTTGGTAGGGAATTGCCGGTGTTTACGGTCAATGAAGCCGGCGCATCCATTTATTCGGCATCGGAGGTGGCGCGTGAGGAATTTCCCGACAAAGATGTAACCGTGCGTGGTGCTGTATCTATCGGGCGACGTTTGCAAGACCCGTTGGCGGAATTGGTCAAAATTGATCCGAAATCCATAGGCGTAGGGCAGTATCAACACGATGTCAATCAGACTTTACTTAAACAAGAATTGGACAACGTGGTCGAAAGTGCGGTGAATTTGGTAGGTGTCAATGTCAACACAGCAAGCCGTTATTTGCTGCGATATGTGTCCGGAGTAGGGGATAAGCTGGCTAAAAATATTGTGGATTATCGTAGTGAACACGGGGCGTTTCAAAACCGTAACGAATTGAAAAAAGTCAAGGCGTTGGGACCAAAAGCTTTTGAACAATCAGCCGGATTTTTACGTATCAAAAACGGCGACAATCCGTTGGACGATTCGGCGGTTCACCCCGAATCTTATCCGGTTGTTAAGCAAATTGCAAAGTCTTTGGGCGTATCGGTCAAAGATTTGATTGGTAACAAACAATTATTACAAAGTGTTGAATTACAACAATTCGTTTCTGATACAACCGGCTTACCGACTTTACGTGATATTGTCAAAGAATTGGAAAAACCCGGTTTGGATATTCGTCAAAAGGCACGGGTGTTTTCATTCAGGTCCGATTTAAAAAGCATAGACGATGTCAAGGAAGGTGCGGTTTATCCCGGCATTGTCAATAATATTACCAATTTCGGTTGTTTTGTCAATATCGGTATCAAAGAAAGCGGCTTGGTACATATATCCAATATGTCCGATAGTTTTGTGAGCAATCCCGCCGATGTGGTGCAGCTCAATCAACAAGTACAGGTTAAAGTCATAAGTGTAGATATAGAGCGAAAGCGGATTGGGTTGGCTCTTATTAGTTGAAAGT
>JALVKK010000156.1 GCA_027033875.1 Flavobacteriales bacterium | reverse complement strand
AATATATGATTTTTTATTAAATCAAAAGACAAATAAATATCACAAAAAGTATATTTTTTATCAATATTGAAAAAGGTCTCGGTAAAAAAGCATGTTTTTGATACATAAAATGATTTTTGACATAAATACTTGTTCGCTCATATCAAAAAAAAATTATTAACCGCTGTTATCTCTTTATTCGGTCAATGTAATATTCGACTTCTATTTCTTTTCCAATTTTTGAAACGATGCACTTAATTATCTCTCCGTTTTTAAAATTTGTTTCAATTATTCCCCTGTCTCTTTCCGATAATTCATAAGAATAACTTTTTATAGTCAATTTTGTTTCGATATTATTCAATATAAAATACTTGTTTTCGTAAATTCCTAAATTCGGGTCTTTTTTAAACACTTTAACTTCAATTTCATTACCAACCAATAAATTATAGACATCTTTAGATTTTTTTTTATTAATTCGATTTATTAAATTTTGGTTTTGTTTTGGTAATGAAGTTTCTACATTCACAAGCCACTTTGCTATAATCTTATGCTTTTTGTAGTTTATATGAACAATTTTACAAGTTAAAACTTCATTATTCCTGACTAATGCCAATAATGATTTTATTTTAGTTTTGTTTTTTTTCGAATAAAATGTTTTGGTAACAGGCAATTGAACAGGGAATTTTTCTTCTAATAAAAACAATCTGTTTCCTTGTTTATCTATTTTTACAATAATATCCTGCGTTGTTCCTACATATTTATCAAGTTCGCCTGTTAACCATTCTTTAATTGTAGTGTTATCTCCTAAAATAATTTTGTTATCTTCTCTAAATCCGTGAAATACAACATTTATTTTTTCCCCAATTCTTTTATCTTTCCATAAATTAAAATCACTAACGTTTTTTTTGTGTAATAATCCAACACAAGAGCCATATTTCCAATTAAAATAATGTCCTATTTCAATAAATAAACCATACTTTACATTGTTTAAAACAATGCCTTCAACTTCCATTTTTTTTGAAAATTCTAATTTTTGAAACTTATGAACTTTTGCGTCAATTAAAACTTTGATAGGGTCCTTCTTCAAAAGATGAATTTTGCAGAAAAATTTTTTATTTATTATTTCCGAAGATATTGCTTCCCAATATTTCATATTATCATACTGCCAAGGCATATGTTGAAATGAAACAAAACCAAATAAACCACCAACTTTAATTATAAATCCTCTTTCTTTAATTTCTGTTATTAAAAATGAAATTGTTTTATTTTTAGATTTTACATATTCTAAGTTTTCAACAAGTTCAACAAGATAATTGTTATGTATTTTAGATCCTTTTATGGATTTTGAAGTGAAAAATTTTACTATTCTGTTTTTATAATCAGTAATTTTCATTTCAATTCCTTGTTTTCATTGAGTTGGTTTTTTATGGGTGGCAACACATATATACATTTTTTTTATTATAAATCAAATTTTCCGGGCAATTTATCCAGATATTTTGTTTTGAGTTCTTGTTTTAATTCTTTAATAATTTTTTGATATTTCGGGTCATTGATCAAATTATGTTGTTCTTTTGGATCTTTTTCCAAATCATAAAATTGATCGGGATCTGAAAAATGCGGCATAGAAGTATATGAGGCATGTTCGGCGCCTCCGCCACCCGGAACCATTTCAAGTTGCCCGAAAGGTGCCGTCGGATCCGTTGAAATGGCATGTTCGCCAAAGGATTCTCTGAATTTTGAATATTTAGCGAGTGTATCTTTACGTTGTGCCAAAGTCATCTTCATAGCCCATTTGGGATATCTGACAGCATAATATTTATAATGTCCTTTGGTTATGGCGCGCGCATATCCCAATTCGTGATACATCGAAGTTCGTTTTTTATAAGTTTCAGCTTGAAGCGCAGGCGCAAAACTATAACCGTCAAAATGATATTGAACCGTGTCCCCTGCAAGAGCTAATAAAGTCGGTAAGAAATCGACATTCGAAACCGGATCTTTCAGTATTTTACCGACCTTAAAACCGCCTTTTTTCCAAATAAATGCTTGCGAATTAACCCCGCCTTCATATAGTGTGCCTTTCTGGTTTTGTCCGTGATCGTTAAAGAAAACAATAATGGTATTATCCAACACGCCTTGTTTTTCAAGTTCTTTAAATATTGCACCGAGTGCATCATCAAGCCATAGCAAGTTTTCTTTATTTTTTCCTTCCAATCCGGCTGCTTTAATACGTCTTTTTATTGATTCAATATTTCTGATTGTCGGTTCCAGACCGGGATCTTTAGCTATTTGTTTTTTTTGTTCGGGAGTCAACTCCCCTTTATATTGCGGCAAAACTTCCGGTGCTTTGTCCAATATACCACGAGCCGTTATTCTACGATCCGCCATCCATGAATGTTCAGGGTCCAAAGGGGCATGCGGTAAAGTGGTAGCTAAATACAGCATAAAAGCATGATCTTTGTATTTTTTTATAAAATTGACGCCTCCTTCTGCTATCCAATCATTATTTTGATACGCTAATGCTCTATTTCCTAACCAATTAGGGTTATTATGATAGAGTTTTTCAGCATAATCAAATCCTGATTTTTTTATATCTTTTTGCAATTCACCGTAACGGTATTCCAATTGCTTTTTAACTTCGGGATCACGCGGGTCGGCATGCAAATCAAAAGTAACCCCTTCCTCACCGACTTGTTTTTTACTTTCAATAACATGATTTTTTCCGACAAAACCGGTTTTATAACCCAATTGCTGAAAATAATTTCCCATTGTTTTGTCTTTACCCGGCACTATAAAAGCATTCCATTGAATGACGGTTTGTCCGTCATTTTGTTTTGTAAACCATTGAAAACTTTCATTTTGCGCACGACTGGCATAGTTGCCTGTCAAACAATTGTACCGGCTGGGAGTACATACCGGCGAGACGACTTTCATATTGTCTAACCAAACTCCTTCTTTCGCCAAACGGTCAATATTAGGTGTTAAGTTTGCCGGTTTACCGTCCTTAGTTTGCCCTTCCGGAATGTTGTTAAACATCCACGGATACATATCATCGGCAATAAAAAAAATGATATTCGGCTTTTTGTTTGTCTCGGCATGATTTGTCTGCGGTGTTTGTTTTTCGGTATTTTTATTTGAAGTTTGACACTGAATCAAAAAAATACTAACAAGAATGAAAGTAAAAAACGAAAGATATTTTTTCATAATTTATTTTTTAGATTTATTTGTTGAGTTAAGATAATGTCAAATATAGACTTCTATTATACAAATTTACGACATTTTAAAATACAATATACCGTAATTTGTCAAATTTTGTATGATTATTGTTAGATGCCGGTGTAAAATTCATTTATATTTTGAAGCTCATCAAAAATTATTACTTTTGTAATCAAATTTCTCAGTATGCTAATAAAACATTTTTATATTTTTTCGGGAATACCTGTTATTATGTTGTTTATTGCTTGTAATAACAAGATCATTACCAATCAACATAAACAGGAAACTATTGTTGAAAAACACGGATTGCTACAAGTCAAAGGTACTCATATCGTCGATAAAAACAATGAAGCTGTCAGTCTTGCAGGCAACAGTTTTTTTTGGTCGAACCCTTCTTGGGGCGGTGCTAAATTTTATAATAAAGATATTGTAAAATGGTTAGTAAAAGACTGGAACACACAAATTATAAGACTGCCATTAGCTGCTGATACCGAAGTAAAAGATGGTTATCTCTACGAACCCGAGGTGAATCAACAAGCTGTTGAACGCCTTGTAAATGCCGCTATCAATGAAGGGATATATGTTATTATCGATTGGCATTCACATCATGC
The DNA here is from genome assembly GCA_027033875.1 of Flavobacteriales bacterium. GTDB lineage: Bacteria > Bacteroidota > Bacteroidia > Flavobacteriales > Flavobacteriaceae > WGBX01. Next base: position 7,838 of record JALVKK010000156.1, on the reverse strand, counting down.
GGAACAAACCGAAAAACAAGCCATCGATTTTTTTAAAAAAATGGCAGAAAAATACGGTAAATATCCAAATGTCATATATGAAATATACAATGAACCGTTAAAGGTTTCTTGGGATTCCGTCGTTAAACCTTATGCTGAACGGGTTATCAAAGGTATCCGGCAAATTGACCCTGATAATCTGATTATAATAGGCACGCCAAATTGGTCCATAGATATAGATTTGGTCTCACACAATCCTATTTCTGACCCGAATTTGGCTTACACCTTTCATTTTTATGCCGGTACAAATTTTGAATGGAAGAGTGGAAAAATGAAAAAAGCCATACAAAACGGAACACCGTTGTTTGTAACCGAATGGGGAACCGTCAATTCCGATGGCGACGGAAAAGTACATACGGAATCTGTTATTCGATGGATGAAACTGCTTAAAAAATATAAACTTTCTCACTGCAACTGGTCCGTAAATGATAAAACCGAAGGGGCTTCAATATTAAAACCCGGCGCTGATATCAAAGGCGGGTGGACCGATGATGATTTAACGCCTTCGGGAAAATTAGTCAAAAAATATATCCGGCATTGGCAAGAAATCATACGTGAACCTTAATAGATAATTTTATTTTCCTGCTTTGATATAATATTGCATTTCAAATTCTTCTCCGGGGGGCAATTTGATAAGGTCTTTTTTGTGTGTAAAATCTTGGTCCGTATCGACATAATCCGAATGTCCGAACCAAGGTTCAATACAAATCAAATCAGCCTTAGTTTGCGGCGACCACAAACCCAAAAACGGAAAATTTTTGATACCTATTTCCAAATAATAATCATTATAGTTATTTCTTATTCTAACATAACGAGATTGTAAATTGTTTAAAACAATTACACGATTCTTAAACATCGTTCTGTTTAGATTTAAAAACTTGGTTTTATTCAAATATTTTTTTTGAATTGTTCCGGACAACAATCTCGTTTCGGGATCCAAAAGCAAACGATCGGCAAATTCTTTTCTTTGAAATTCCAAAAAATATTGTTCAAAATCTTCATCTTTTTTATAAGGAATATTAAATCCCGGATGTACTCCGATTGCAAAATACATAGTATCTTTTCCTGTATTTAGAACTTTATACTTGATTTTTAATTTTCGGCACAATAATTTATACTCTGCCGTCAATAGAAAATCAAATGGGTATATTTGATTGGTTTGCTGATTACTTTTTAGTTGAAATACGACTTTATCAGCCCGTTTTTTTACGATATTAAATAAACTTGCAGCTGCAAAACCATGATTTTTCATTCGGTAGCTTATTCCTTTGTAGAAATAAGTTCTATTTTTGAGTTTTCCGACTATCGGAAACAATAAAGGAGCATGGTGTTGCCAAGCTTTACCGGCTCGCCATATATGTTGTTGTCCTGTTTTGTTGTTGATAAAACTGATGATTTCCGCACCTTTCGGCATAATTTCGACTGTAATATACTTGTTTTGAAGTTTTGCCGCTTGCGATTTTTGTGCTATACCGGATATTTGAAATAACACGATGAATAGCGAAATTGATATATATTTCATAATTTTACATATTGAAAAATATATGGTTAAATTCAAAAAAAAATATTTCTTTTATAAGTGTGTCTGTACACCTTTGGGGTCGGCAATCTTATGATTCCAATCACGACCGTCCAAAGGTAATACTTGATTTTGTTCCGCCCAAGTTTGCCATTTTTCGGCTAATCTTTTAACAATCTCAGGATATTTTTCGGCTAAATTGCGGGTTTCCGAACGATCTTCTTTTAGATTATACAATTCCCAATCCGTAATATAAGGAAAAGTGTGTTTTGCCAGTGAAACCAATTTCCAATCACCGTCAATTACAGCTCGATTAGCTACATGTTCAAAGAAAAGTGTACGTTTTGTTAAGCTGTCACTGTTGAAATAAGGCAGCAAACTTATACCTTGAAAAGTTTTTATGCGATGTCCTTTATAAGTTTTCGGATAGGAAGCGCCGGCAACTTGTATCAAAGTCGGCATAATATCAATTACATGACCGGTTTGATGAATTATACGACCTTTTCGTTTGATTTTATCGCCCCAATAAACAATTAACGGGGTAGCTGTTCCGCCTTCGTGTTCGTATAATTTGTAATACTTTAACGGCGTATTGCTAAGGTTTGCCCAAGAAATGCCATAACTTTCAAACGATTTATCACTCCCTAAATCTTCGTATTTTTTGCTACGTCTTGAAACTTTCAAACTACTTGCCCCATTGTCGGAAAGAAAAATGATAAGTGTGTTATCCAATGCGCCGGTCAGTTTGAGCGTTTCAATGATTTTACCGACACCTTGATCAAGCGCATCTATTTGTGCGGCATAAATTGCCATGCGTTTTGCCATATCTTTTTTTTGTTTATCGGAAAGTTCTTGCCAATTCAATATATCACCTTGAGGTTTTGATAAATTTGTATTAGGCGAAATCACCCCGAGAGCTTTCATTCTTTCAAAACGTTTTAGTCTGATACTATCCCAACCCGATTGGTAAGTTGTCATATATTTGGCAATATCTTCTTTTTTTGCTTGAAGCGGCCAGTGAGGTGCAACGTGAGCAACATATAAAAAAAAGGGGGATTTCGTTTTTTGCTGTTCTTTTATAAATTGACAAGCGTGATAGGTTATGGCATCGGTAAAATAAAAATGGCTGTCTGGTTGGATACGCCGGTCATTTTCAAACAAATATTCGGGTTTAAAATAATCCGTAGCCCCTTTTAATGTACCGAAAAACCCATCAAACCCCCGATGAACAGGCCAATTGTGTTTGGGGCTGTCCGGTTCGCATTCATCATCTTTATTGACATGCCATTTACCCGAAATATAAGTATGATATCCTGCTTGTTGCAAGACTTCTCCCAAAGTTACACATTGCTTATTGAGTTGCCCGATATAGCCGGGGTGTCCCAAATCCAGTCGGGTCATCCAGCCTAGTCCTGTTTGGTGCGGATAAAGTCCGGTTAATAAAGAAGCACGCGTCGGACAACAACGCGAAGCGTTGTGAAAGCGATCAAAACGTATTCCTTGCGATGCCAAACGGTCGATATTAGGCGTATGAATCTCGCTTCCGTAACAACCGATGTCCGAAAAACCCATATCATCTGCCATAATTAAAACAATATTAGGTTTATTTGAAACCGGCTTCTTCAATGAAGACTTTTTATGTTGACATGAAAATAATGTCAAAACAATGATAAATAAAGGAAAGTATATTTTCATTTTTTGGTTGTATAAATTTTATATTTACAAAGATATACGCCTCACTACTTGCTACTTCATAATCTCATGATCCAATTTTACAGGCGAAGTACCTTTAAAAGGAATACTGCCGGTCAAGGCATCAACTACCGCTTTTTGGGTAAATTTATCCAAGCTGTATGCATTGATTTTGATATATGCATTTTCAAAATAAAAATTCGGATAATACGGATTGCTATACGATACCGCAATGATTTTATCCGGATTGACCATATTCATCGTCCAAACGGCAGCCGCTTCATCAGCTTTGAACATTGCTGCTCCCAACGGGTCAAAATATTTATTTTCCATCGCTACGATAATTTTGTCAAAACCGTTAAAGTAGTCCAAACGTCTATCCCAACTAAAAAAACGCGGATTGTGTAAAATCGTATCAACTGCAAATCCTTTTTGCTCTAATAATGATTTGGTATAAGTCAAATCTTTGGTTTTGTCATTATAACTTATATTGACAATCAATATATGTTTATCCGTTTTCGGATTTAACGGAATATGCTTAGGATCAGATAATAAAGTTACGGCATTTTGAGCGACTTTATTAGCGGTTTGCTTAATTTTTTTCTTATCCTCGTCGGTCAAAGTATATAAAAAATTCTTTTTCTTTTTCAGCAAGCCGTGTTTTTCGCGCAAACGCCAAATTCTCTTTACGGCATCATTGAGGCGTTTCATCGGAATTTCACCTCGTTTGATACGTGATTCGATAGTATCCATATATGCCAAGCCCGGCCAAAGCACCACATCAACACCTGCTTTGAAAGCAGCAACAGCGGTTTCCAATTCATTTGGATAATAGCCGGCAACACCTCCCATATTGAGTGCATCGGAAATAATGACCCCCTTAAAATGCATTTTTTGTTTGAGTAAGCCGTTCAACAATTCTTCGGATAAAGTTGCCGGTGGCAAAACACCGTTTAGTTTTTTAGTTTGATAAGCCGGAAAACGTATATGCCCCGCCATAATGCAATCCACATCATTATCAATCAAATTTTGATAGATATTACCAAAAGTTTTTTGCCATTCTTTTACAGACAAATTGTTAGCGGAAGTAACAAAATGTTGATTGCGCATCGTAGCACCGTCACCGGGAAAATGCTTGATAGTCGCAATGGTATTGTGTGCATTTATACCTTTTATTTGTGCTTTGAGCAAAGGTAAAGCTCTGTCGGAATTGTCCGATATAGCTCTTTCAATAACCAAATCTTGCAAAGGATTCATATTGAGGTCTGCCAAAGGATGTAAAAGCCAGTTGACTCCCAAAGTAGAAGCCTCTTTGGCAATGGCATTGCCATAAGCAAAAGCCAATTCCGGATTGTCGGCTGCTCCCAAAGACATTTCGACAGGCATATGGGTATAAGTTTTATACACACTACCTACACCACGCTCAAAATCTTCGGTTACAAAAACCGGAAAACGGGCTGCCTGTTTATAATCGGTAACAACTTTCTTGATGGTAGGGATAACGACACTATCGGGCATTCGACCTATAAATTCCCAAAAAGGAATAAAGATGCCTCCAACCGGATACCGCTTCATCATACTGTCGATGGATCCGAAACGATTGACTTGTTCTGTGTGATAAGCTCTGATAATCATAGTTTGTCCGATTTTTTCACGCAAACTCAAAGATTGCCATGAACTATCACGGGCTACGAATAAATCTGTTGGAACGCTATGATCTTGTTTGAGCTTTTTATCCTTTTGACAAGACAGTAACAGGCTTGACAAAAAAATTATTGAAACGAGTAATTTTTGATAAGAATTCATTGACTGTTTGTTTTATTGGTTATTTGATAGCTTGTGCCGACCTAGGTCGGTATCGGCGCTTCGATACGTGACCTTATTCGGCACGTCCCCCCATAATTACCAAAATCTCATGTTCTTTTCCATCATTATAAATCGGTACGATATTGTTATCTATTATCCGCCCGTCCACATACATTTCTTTGATGCCTTTTGAGATATGTTCCGGATTTTGAACCGTAATTTTATATATGGCATTTCTAAATTTTCGTATTCCGGTAAATCCGTTCCAGTTACGGGGAATAACCGGATCAATTTTCAATCCTTTATGCGTTGGACGAACCCCCAAAATATATTTGGTTGCTGCCTGATATGTCCACGATGCCGTTCCGGACAACCAAGAATTACGAGCCAATCCGAATTGCGGGTGTTCATCGCCTAAAATATTTTGTGCATAGCAATAAGGTTCGCATTCATAACGGTCAATAATATCATTTTTTGACGCCGGATTGATTTGATTGTAATATTGAAATGCCCTGTTACCGTTTCCCAACATGGTTTCGGCTATCATCACCCAAGGATTGGAATGTAAAAAAATACCGCCGTTTTCTTTGGCGCCCGGCGGATATGTCGTCACGCCACCTTTGTCAGGATCAAATTTTTGATAGCCGGGATAACTCAATTTGATACCGAAAGTCGTATTTAATTTATCATGGACTGATTGTAAAGCTTGCAAGGCTTTATCTTTCGGGGCAAATCCGGATATTACAGACCAAGATTGGGCATTAGTATAAATTTGTCCTTCGTTGTTGATATGAGAACCCAAAGGTGTGCCGTCTTCTTCAAAATAACGCAAATACCATTGACCATCCCAAGCATATTTATTTACAATTTCTTTCATCTGCCGGTGATCTTTTTGATATTGTAAAAGAGTTTGTTCATCATTGAGATATTGCATCAAATCTATCATTTCGAGCAAAGCTTTTCCGTATAAATTTGCCACGAAAACACTTTCTGCATTACCTTTCAAATTTACCGTATCGTTCCAATCTGCAAAACCCAAAAGCGGCAAACCGTGTTGTCCGGTATTGTTTTTTGTAAAATCCAAAGCTTTTTTCAGATGTTCCAAAACCCTTCCTTTTTGACGTTTTTCAAGAGGTAATTTTTTATCGTAATATGTGATATTTTCATCTAAAAACGCATAATCACCGGTTTCTTTTAAATATTCGCTAACAGTCAAAATAATCCATAAATGATCATCGCCGTAATATTTGTGTCCGCCTTCTTCTTCACGACTATCACCTTCATTAGCTTCCATGGATAACGGATAAAACTGATGCATGGCAGAACCGTCTATTTTTTGAACGGATAACAATTTTTTGATGAGTTTTTTGCCTTCGTTCGGCATATTCGGTAAAATTCCCATTATATCTTGCGAACTATCTCTAAAACCTAAACCGCGGGCGCCTAAACCCAATTGATACAACGACAAGTAACGAGACCAATAAAAAGTAGTATGACATTGGCGTGGATTGTGGATATTGACCATTGAATTAAACGAGGCATCAGGGGTTTGATATTGTGCATTTGAAAGATAGGTATTCCAATATTCTTTTAATTCGTCAAAAGCTTGATCTACAACTTTTTCATCTTTAAATCTTATAATTTTTTGTCTGATTTCAGTAGGTTTATCTTGTCCTAATTGGGTTATAATACGTTTAGATTCACCTTTTTTTAAAGTACCTAATTTATGAAGTAATGCCGCTATGTTATCACCGCGACGGGCTTCGTAATTGCTCAAACTGTCTTGTTGCAATTCCAAAGGATTTTGCCACGAACCATATTCATTTTCACCTAAAAATATCTTGCGGTCCGTTTGAAAAGAATCAACGGGATAATTGGACGTAAAGTAATTTTGCGCATAATCTTTTTTCATATAAGCGTATTGCTGCAAAATAAGCGTATTGTCAGGTTGGCGGTAGGCATCAACTACCATGGTTTGCGGTACCCAATCGGCATTGGTGTATTGTTTTAGTGCGTCAAAATGCGTAAATTCCACTACGGGAATCACATCAATTTCCAAAGGTTTGTCTCCTATATTGGTAATTTTTATATCACGTATGACTTCTTCTGAATTTAAAGGTACAAAAATGCGTACTTCGGTGCGGATATTGTGAAATTCGGAAATAATTGTTTGATAAGATAACCCGACACGAGTTTCAAACAGGTCATAATCATCTAATACCGGTGTATAAAAAGCTGAAAATACTTTGTATTTTCCATCGGGTGTCTTAAATCTGATATATAATGTTTCTCCTTTAAAATCGGAAGCGGGCAATTGCGGAATATATTTAACAATCCGGTTTAATGCCGGATCGCCTTTGGTTATCAACGAACCTCCGGTTTGATCCACAAAACCTCCGAAATGCAAGTCTCCTACATAATTTATCCATTTAACGGGTGTTTTCGGATTCGTTATGACGTATTCTCTTTTATTATCGTCAAAATAGCCGTATTTGTTCATGTGTTTATGTGTTTATTTGGTTAATTGGTTATTTGATGTCCGATGTCGGGTGTCCGATGTCCGATGTCGGGTGTCAAATCTAATTTCTAATTTCTAAAATCTAATTTTAATTATTGGTTATCTGGTTATAATGGTTAATCAGTTATTTGAGTGCCAAGTGCCTAGTAAAAAGTGCCAAGTGCGTTTTAGGTTCATAGCGTATTTTGTTAATAATGATTGTTTTCGTTAGATGTCCGGTTCCTGATGTTTTGTATTAGGTGCCGGGTGCCCGATGTCGGATTT
>JALVKK010000155.1 GCA_027033875.1 Flavobacteriales bacterium | reverse complement strand
ATTTTGACCAATAAATCTGTTGGTGATTGGTTTAATATGGATTATAAAGATATCAATTTGTTCTTTATGTGATATAATTTTTGATGAATTGATGAACTGATGAATTGATGAGTTGAAGAAATGAGGAGTACGCTTCGGTGGCTTCGGTACACTCCTCACTACGTTCGGAGCACTCAGCCACCTGTACACAAAAAAATCATTCAGCGACCTTTCCTCAATTCATCAAATTTGAAATTAGAAATTAGATTTTAGAAGTGTTTAGTAATCATCAAAAAACAAAGTATTCTATGAACCACAACTTTCAACTTTTAACATTCAACTTTCAACTAGATTAAATATGAGAGAAGTCGTTTTTGTAAAAAAGAATAAGGAAAAATGGGTGAGTTATGAGAATCTGTTGACAAGTAACATCAAAATAAATCCGGATGATTTGACGGTAATGTATCTCGATTTAACCGATGATTTGGCATACGCTTCGACTTACTATCCCGAAAGCAAATTAACGGCATATCTCAATGAATTAGCCGGAATGGCGCATCGAAAAATTTACAAAACAAAGAAAACAAGCGGTAGTGCTATTAAGCGGTTTTATCTGCATGGTTTTCCTTTGATGTTTTATAGTTATCGCAAGTATTTGTTGTTTTCGTTTTTAGTTTTTTTACTTTTTGCCGCCATAGGTTGGTTTTCTACTATGCAAAACCTTGATTTTGCCCGTTGGATTATGGGTAATGCCTATGTTGATATGACTTTGGAAAATATTAAAAACGGCGATCCTATGGCAGTGTATAAACAAGCTAATGAAATAGATATGTTCTTGGGGATTACCATAAATAATATTAAAGTGGCCTTATATACCTTTATGATGGGTATATTGTTGGGATTAGGCACTTTATTTTACATTATGCGCAATGCCATTATGTTGGGTACTTTTCAATATTTCTTTTTAAAACAAGGTGTTTTTTGGGAATCAGTCAGGACGATTTGGATACACGGTACGATAGAAATATCAGTTATTATCGTAGCGGGCGCTGCCGGATTTATTATGGCGAGCGGTATTTTGATGCCCGGCACTTATACGCGGTTGCACGCCTTTTCGCAGAAAGCACGCGTCGGCTTAAAAGTGATGATCAGTACCATTCCGTTTTTTATAATTGCCGGTTTTTTTGAAGGCTTTGTTACTCGTCATACCGAAATGCCCGATTGGTTGGCAGTGTTAATAATAATAAGTTCGCTTGGATTGATTTTATATTATTATGTAATATTGCCAAATATATTATTTAAGGAATCTCAAAACAATAAATTATTACAATGAGAAAAAAAATTACCATAATAAAACAAAGAGGTTTAGATGCTATTATCGAAGATAGTTTTAAGTTTTTTAGAACGCATGCCAAAAATATCTTGAAAATTCTCTGGGAACAAAACAGGTTTATCATTACGGCTTTGGTCATTTCTTATTTTGTTTATATTTATTATTATTTCGGTATGTTTAACAAAATATTGACCATTCCCGGACAAGATTCTTCCGGTAATTCCGGTATGTTTGAGTCGCCTTTGTTTATCGGTGTTTTTTTGACACTTATTGTTTTAGGGCTAATATTTTTTCCGCGTTTTTTTAGTGCCATTACCGGATATATTAAAATTTATGACGAACAAGATGGCGGTGAGGTGGACGAACAGCAGGTGAAACTATTGGTTAACAACAAATTTTGGGGGTTGATAGGCTTGACACTGATTATTGGCTTTACGGCAGTCCTAATCTTTAGTTTTGTTGTGTTTTTTTTGGTAGGGATAATGAAATCGATAAGCCCGGTTTTAATCATCATTTTATTGCCTGTCGTTTTATTATTGTTGGTTTATTTAGCAATCTATATCAGCCTTTCTTATTATGTTTATTTCTTCGAAAATATCGGTATTTTTGAGGCTATTGTTAAAACTAAAAAATATTTAAAAAACAAATTTTGGTTTAGTTTTGGTGTCATCTTTGTGATGTCTTTGATCATAGGTTTGATAGGTATGGTACTCAATGCGCCGGTAAGTATATATGTATTGGTAAAAACTATTTGGATGACCAAAAATCAGGAAATTGCCGGTTATGCCGGACAAGGAGATTTGATAGTTTCTCTTATTTCCGTTGTTTCTTATGTCGGACAAACAATTTTGCGAATATTGATGTTTATTGCGATGAGCTTATTGTACTTCAGTTTGCGTGAATATCATACCGGTGAGAGTTTGTTAGATAAAATTAATAAAATTGATGTAAAAGAAGATGCGACCTCTTAATACATATATTATTAGTTTTCTTTTGGTTTTTATTAGCCGGAATGCTTTGCAAGCTCAAGATATACCAGTTGATAAACGTTCGTTTGAGCGAGTGATAATCTCGGAAAAACGTTTGGAACAATACCGTAAAGATAAAAATTTCGATTATGTTGCAAAAGGCAATGAAGAGACTGTCTTTACAAAAGCTGTCAAATGGCTTAAACAAAAGATTTACAATTTGTTAAGAAAATTTTTCACTTGGTTATTAGGAGCCAAAAAAGGTATGAAATTATTAAAATTGTTTATCAAAATTCTGCCTTACATAGCGGTTTTTATTTTTGCGTATCTGATTTTCAGATTTTTAATAGGTGTTGATTTAATCGAATTAAATAAATCCAAACAAATAAGAAAAGCAAAAGTTGTCAATCTAAATGATGAGGAAATCATTAAAGAAGCCGATTTGGACGGTTTGATAAAAGAAGCGATCAATGAAAAAGATTATCGCTTGGCTATCCGGTATTATTATCTCAAAACCCTCAAAAAACTGCTGGACAAAGAACTGATTGATTGGCACCCCGATAAGACCAATCGTGATTATGTCAATGAATTGAAAATCAACGATTTGAAAAATATGTTTAAGCATTTAACTTTTATTTATGATTATGTCTGGTATGGCAAATTTACCCCTGCCGAAGAAGAATTTGCAGAAATAAAAAATGACTTCAACAAATTTGTTATCCCGTAGTTAAAAGTTTGTAATGTTTGTAAAGTTCATAATGTTGTATGTCTTTTATGGTTAATTAACCAAAACATCCAAACCCGACACCGGACACCGGACGCCGTCTATCAAATAACCAAATAACCAAATAACCATATAACCATATCACCAAAAATGCCAATTTGTCAGATTTAATTATTGGCAGTATATTTGCAAAGCTTTTACCGGAGTAAAAAATAATGATTGATTATGAGCAAGAAAACCAAAAAAGAAACCAAAGCAAAAGATAAAGATAAACAACAAAAAACAGCACAAAAAACGGCTGAAAAATCTCAAGATAAAAAGTCTGATAAACAAACAGACAAGCTTGTAGAGTTAGAGCAAATGCTTAAAGATGAGAAAGATAAGTATTTGCGTTTGTATGCTGAGTTTGAAAATTATCGCAGACGAACCTCCAAAGAAAAGTTGGAACTTTTTGAAACGGCAGCAGAGAAAGTGATCAAAAATTTGTTGCCTGTTCTCGACGATTTTGAACGTGCCATAGCCGAAATGAAAAAGAATAATGATGACGAAATGGCAAAAGGTGTCAGCTTAATCTATGACAAATTTAAGAAAACGCTTGAGAAGGAAGGATTGAAAGATATTGAAGTCAACAAAGGTGATAGTTTTGATCCTGATATTCACGAAGCTATTGTACAAATCCCCGTTAATGATGATAAAATGAAAGGCAAGATTGTTGATGTGGTTGAAAAGGGATATAAATTGGGCCCTAAAAATATCCGGTTTCCGAAAGTTGTAACAGGAAGGTAAATTGTTAAAAATCAGCATGTTAATATGACTGTCATTGCGTAATTACTACGTCGATGACAGTTTTGTTATAATATAAGTAATGTAAGGAATATATTCTTTTTTAAAAACATAATAGATGAAACGAGATTATTACGAAATATTGGGTGTCAGTAAAACTGCCACGGCAGCTGAAATCAAAAGAGCCTATCGCAAGAAAGCCATTCAATTCCATCCGGATAAAAATCCCGGAGATAAAGAAGCGGAAGAAAAATTTAAAGAAGCTGCCGAAGCTTACGAAGTCTTGTCAGACCCCGACAAAAAGGCACGTTATGATCAATTCGGACATCAAGCTTTTGAAGGTCCCGGCGGTTTTGAA